>NZ_JACARK010000343.1:0-5695 GCF_013386655.1 Pseudomonas sp. K5002
GGTGCGTGAGTTGCGGCCGCAACAGGTGCCTGCGCACCTGCAACGCCTGGGCAACAACTACCAGGCCGAATTGCTGGACGCGGCCGCCGAGGCTTGCCGGGGCGGCGTAGGGCGCAGCCACATTGTCAGTTATGCCGAAGACGGCGCCTTGCTGACCGAGCTGTTCACCCGGGATGGCGGCGGTACGCTGGTGGCCCAGGAACAGTTCGAACTGGTGCGCGAAGCGGCGATTGAAGACGTCGGCGGGTTGCTGGACCTGATCAGCCCGCTGGAAGAGCAGGGGATTCTGGTGCGTCGTTCCCGGGAAGTGCTGGAGCGGGAAATCGAGCAGTTCAGCGTGGTGGAACGTGAAGGCATGATCATCGCCTGTGCGGCGCTGTATCAGATCGCCGACTCCGACGCAGGGGAGCTGGCGTGCCTGGCCGTGAACCCGGAGTACCGTCATGGCGGTCGCGGTGACGAGCTGCTGGAGCGCATCGAGACCCGTGCCCGGGCCCAGGGTTTGAAGACGCTCTTCGTGCTGACGACCCGTACCGCCCACTGGTTCCGCGAACGTGGTTTTGTGCCGAGCACGGTGGATCGCCTGCCGTCGGCGCGGGCGTCGTTATACAACTATCAGCGTAATTCGAAGATTTTCGAAAAGGCGTTGTAAGGCTAAGGGGCGAGGGCGCAATCCTCTCGCCTGTCACTTTGGCGAGTCGTGCTCCTCGGCGGACGCATCGGCCCTGAACACAGGGTTTGCCAATTTATACATATAACTGACATCAAAGTGACATTATCACCGGGTACGGTGAGGTGGATTGCTGGGACGGCAGAAAAGTTTCATCGATACAAAAACTGTAACAAATTGACGGAATGATGTGCGTTTGGCCATGATGGCGTCGCGTTTTTGATCGTGAGTGACGTATGACCCCGTTTGGTCAACACAAAACGATCTAAAAAAGCGCAAAGACATACTCTTTCGGAAAACGCTTATGGAGCGGCATCGCCTGTCGGCTTGACCGTCCCATGGAAAGCGTTATTCCTGAATGGTATGAAAAAGGACGAAACAATTCTTTTTGGGTGTATGAAAAACTCATTACCCTGCAAGGACCAAATTAACTGCGGTTAGACGAAAGTAGTAGACACACAAGGTTACGATTGACTTGTCAGTCACTATCCGGTGCTAATCGCGCATCTGTGGATCGAGGGCGTCAGACCCGAGACCTAAGAAATACAAAAATTAGAAATGAGAGGAGCGGTACATGAAGAAGTCAACATTGGCGTTGGCCGTAGCTTTGGGGGCAATCGCCCAACAAGCAGGCGCCGCTGGTTTTATCGATGACAGCAAGATCACGCTGGGCGTACGTAACTTTTACATCAACACCGACAACCGCGATCTGAAGCCATCGGCTACCTCGAACACCCGCAGCAAAAACGCTGAATGGGGTCAGGGTTTCGACCTGCGTTTCATCTCGGGTTTTACCCAAGGTACTGTGGGCTTCGGTCTTGACGCCATCGGCCTGTACGGCGTGCGTCTGGATTCCAGCCGCGCTGATCACGGTAACTACACTGGTACTGCTTCCGGCGGCACCGTGTTCCCAAGTGATGGCAACAAGGCCGTTCACGATTTCGCCAGCCTGGGCGTGACCGGTAAGGTCAAGATCTCCCAAACCGTGCTGAAGATCGGTACCTTGCAGCCGAACAACCCGGTGATCAAGACCAACGACGGTCGTCTGTTGCCACAAACCTTCCAGGGCGGCGAGATCTCTTCGAACGAGTTCAAGGACCTGACCCTGACTGCTGGTCAGATCGAGCACTCCAAAGGCCGTAACTCCAGCAACAATGAAGGTCTGTCCCTGGCCGGTGCCAACGGCAGCTCGAACTACGACGCTGGTAACTTCGTCAACAAGTTCTACTACGCCGGTGCTGACTACAAAATCAACAAAGACCTGACCGCTTCGTACTACTTCGGCGAGCTGAAGGATTTCTACTCTCAGAACTTCCTGGGCCTGGTCCACAACTGGGCGATCGGTCCTGGCGTCCTGAAAAGTGACCTGCGCTACTACCGCAGCCGTGACAACGGTGCCAACGGTGATACTGCCGGTTACTACACCTCCGGCTACTACTCGGATCATCCGACCAACGCCACCAAGGTCAAAGGTAAGGTCGACAACGACCTGTACAGCTACCTGGCGCTGTACTCGGTTGCCGGTCACACCTTCGGTGCTGGCTACCAGTACACCAAGGGCGACAGCGACTTCCCTTGGCTGAACCAAGGTGACGGCTCGTCGAACAGCACCATCACCGACATGCAAATCCAGAAGTTTGCCCGTGCTGGCGAACGTACCTGGCAAGCTCGCTACGCCTATGACTTCGCCAAGATCGGCGTACCTGGCCTGACTGCCGGTGTGGTTTACCTCAAAGGTAGCAACATCGACACCACCGTCGGCGAGCGTAACGAGTGGGAACGCGACCTGACCCTGGCTTACGTTGTTCCAGAAGGTCCGCTGAAAAACCTGGGCGTTGCCTGGAAAAACGCGATGTGGCGTACCGACCTGGCGAACACCCGTTCCCAGGACGAAAACCGCGTAATCCTCAGCTACACCTACGCGTTCAAGTAAGAGCGTAAAACCTTGCCCGGCGCAATGCCGGGCAGGGTGCTTTACTTTTCAAGCCGGGCTCAACCCCCGCAAGCCCGTCCTGAACCCCTCTTTGTACAGCGTCTCAAGGCCTTCTCGAACCTTGAAGCAGATGTTGATCCACGCCCGTTGCCAAGTCCAATGAACAGATTTTTAATATTCCTTTATCGTCTAGATAAATCGATATTTATTCTTTTTAAATAATCCGCGACACAGGCACAGTGGGCTCCATAAGCACTCATCAGGAGCCACACCATGAGCCTCAGACTGGGCGACATCGCCCCCGACTTTGAACAGGATTCCAGCGCCGGCAAGATTCGCTTCCACGAGTGGCTGGGCGATAGCTGGGGCGTGCTGTTTTCCCACCCGGCGGACTTCACCCCGGTGTGCACCACCGAGCTGGGTTTCACCGCCAAGCTCAAGGATGAATTCGCCAAGCGGGGCGTCAAGGCCATTGCGCTGTCGGTGGACCCGGTGGACTCCCACCACAAGTGGATCGAAGACATCAACGAAACCCAGAACACCATCGTCAACTTCCCGATCCTGGCCGACGCTGACCGCAAGGTCTCCGACCTGTACGACCTGATCCACCCGAATGCCAGTGACACCCTTACCGTGCGTTCGCTGTTCGTGATTGATCCGAACAAAAAGATTCGCCTGACCATCACCTACCCGGCCAGCACCGGTCGCAACTTCCACGAAATCCTGCGGGTGATCGACTCGCTGCAACTGACCGACAACCACAAAGTCGCGACCCCGGCCAACTGGCAGGACGGTGACGAAGTGGTGATCGTGCCGTCGCTCAAGGACGAGGAAGAGATCAAGAAACGCTTTCCGAAGGGTTACCGGGCGGTGAAGCCGTACCTGCGGCTCACCCCTCAACCGAATCGCTGACACACAACCACATGTGGGAGCGGGCTTGCTCGCGAATGCGCACTGTCAGTTGATGCATCTTTGAATGACACACCGCTTTCGCGAGCAAGCCCGCTCCCACACTTGCGCGCATTTCAAGTCTCACATAGCAGGGGTTTTAAGGCCGTTTCGACGGCCTTTTTTTATGCCTGCGATTTAGTCGGCAGCATATGCATTTAAAGAATAAACAAATGAAAAAATAAGATTTATAGATATATAAATTGGCTGATATGGTCTGTCCCATCTTGGCGCCATCGCCACATAGCGAACCGCCGACACTTTCCAAAGGAATTTCCTACATGCTGGTCGTAACACTTGGTGGTAGCCCCAGCCAACGTTCCCGGTCCGGGGTCTTGCTGGATCACACCCGCAACTGGTTGCAGCAACAAGGCGTGGAAGTGGTGAGTTATCAGATACGGGACTTCCCGGCCGAAGACTTGCTGCACGCGCGGTTCGATAGCCCGAAAATCATCGACCTGTTGCAGCAAGTGGCGAACGCCGATGGCCTGGTGATCGCAACGCCGGTGTACAAGGCTTCGTTTTCCGGCGCGCTGAAAACCATCCTCGACTTGCTGCCTGAACGCGCCCTGGCCCACAAAATAGTGTTGCCGATGGCCACCGGCGGCAGCATCGCCCACATGCTCGCGGTGGACTACGCGCTGAAGCCGGTGCTGTCGGCATTGAAAGCCCAGGAATTGCTCCACGGGATTTTCGCCGAAGACAGCCAGATCGCCTACGGCGAAGGCAGCGCCCAGGCGCAACTGGTGCCGGTGCTGGAACAACGCTTGAGCGAGGCCCTGGAGACGTTCTACAGCGCCATGGCCCGCCGCCCGAAACCCCTTGACCCCAATGTGTTGAATGAACGTTTGTTGAGTGCTCGCTGGAGCATTTAAGCCTTACCCAGCTTTACTTGAATTCGACAAGTACTACTCACCTTACTCAGCCGCCAACGGCCAAGCAGGTGCAGCCAACCCCCTAATCGTATATTTGGAGAGAGCGCCATGCGCACTGTCATCTTGCGTCGTGGTCTGGTCGCACTGTTTGCTGCGGCTGTGTCCTTCGGCGCCATCGTTCAAGCCCAGGCCGCCGAAACCTTGCGGATCGGCTATCAGAAATACGGCACCCTGGTGCTGCTCAAGGCCAAGGGCTCGCTGGAAAAGCGCCTGGCCGAGCAGGGCGTGCAAGTGCAGTGGACCGAGTTTCCCGGCGGCCCGCAGCTGCTGGAAGGATTGAACGTAGGCTCCATCGACTTCGGCGTGACGGGTGAAACCCCGCCAGTGTTCGCCCAGGCTGCCGGTGCCGATCTGCTCTACGTCGCCTATGAACCGCCGGCGCCTACCAGCGAAGCGATCCTGGTACCGAAAGACTCGCCAATCAAATCGGTGCAAGACCTCAAGGGCAAGAAAGTCGTCCTCAATAAAGGCTCCAACGTGCATTACCTGCTGGTACGTGCCCTGGAAGATGCCGGCCTGAAATACACCGACGTGCAGACCGTGTTCCTGCCGCCCGCCGATGCCCGCGCCGCGTTCGAGCGTGGCAGCGTCGATGCCTGGGTGATCTGGGACCCGTACCAGGCAGCCGCCGAGAAGCAACTGCAGGCCCGCACCCTGCGTGACGGCACCGGCATTGCCGACAACCATCAGTTCTACCTGGCCACCAAGCCGTACGCCGAAAAACACCCTGAAGTGATCAAGACGCTGGTGGAAGAAGTCCGCGCCGTGGGCGAATGGTCCAAGGCCAACCCGGAACAAGTCACCGAACAAGTTGCTCCGCTGCTGGGCCTGCCGGCTGACATCACCCTGACCTCGGTAAAACGCCAGGGCTACGGTGCGCAGTTCCTGACGCCTGAAGTGATCGCGGCGCAGCAGAAAATCGCCGACAGCTTCTACCAACTCAAATTGATCCCCAAACCCTTGAGCATCAAGGACGTGATCTGGACACCACCTGTCGCCGTTGCCAAAGCGCCGTAATCCGACTTCTTCAGGAGACAACTCCATGAGCCTCAATATTTTCTGGTTTCTGCCTACCCACGGCGACGGCCATTACCTTGGCACCGCCGAAGGCGCTCGCGCCGTAGACCACGGTTATCTGCAGCAAGTGGCCCAGGCGGCCGACCGCCTTGGCTTCGGCGGGGTACTGATCCCCACCGGCCGCTCCTGCGA
>NZ_JACARK010000344.1:0-6621 GCF_013386655.1 Pseudomonas sp. K5002
AGGCAGGGGCCCAGGCGGTGCCGTTCAATGCCTGGATCGATGACTGGAATTTCGCCACCCGCCCCGGTGCAGCCAGCCCCCTGGCGGACATGCAACTCAAGGCTGCAGGCGAGCATTTCAACTACGACCTGCACCTGACCTCCAGCCGCCCGCTGGTGCTCCAGGGCGACAACGGCTACAGCCGTAAGTCCGACCAGGGCCAGGCGTCGTACTACTACAGCCAGCCGTTTTTCCAGGCAGATGGCCGCGTGACGATCGACGGAAAAAACTACCCGGTGACCGGCACCGCGTGGCTCGACCGCGAGTGGAGCAGCCAGCCCCTGACCGCCAGCCAGACCGGCTGGGACTGGTTCTCCCTGCACCTGGACAGTGGCGAGCAATTGATGCTGTTTCGGGTGCGGCAGAAAGACGGGCCGTCGTACCTGACGGGCACCTGGATCGACCAGGAGGGCCGCACCCAGACCCTGCACAACCAGGACATCCAGCTGACCCCACTGACCACCACCGCGATCGATGGGCGCAGCATTCCCACCCAGTGGTCATTGAAGATCCCGGGCAAACATCTGGATATCACCACGGAAGCGGTCAACCCAAAAGCCTGGATGAACCTGAGCATTCCTTACTGGGAAGGGCCGGTGAAGTTCCAGGGTGGGGTGGGGTACCTGGAGATGACGGGATACTGAGTCCGGCGATTTTTTTGTAGGCCTTGATTACCTGCCAGGTAGGTGATTTCCCAAATGTAATTTCAGCTGTTCCAACCTTGTGTCCGGGCCGTGTTCGCCTGCCTATATTCCTGCGCCATATCCATTACATCAGGGATGTAAGTGATGGCGCAGGGATACATCAATGACCGCACCACGGACTACCTCAGTTTGAAATCCCGGTTACTGACCGGGGCCAGTCGGCAACTCTCCGATCAATTCGACGCGTTGAACCTGCATTTGCGCCAGACAAGCCTGGTGACGCCGGGGCAGATGGTGATCGTTCCCGATGCCTACGCTGTGGCTTGCACTACTGATGATGCATGGTTGATGCGCCATGCCCAGGAGATTCAGCGCAATCTGGAGTTGGATGCCTCGGCTGGGGCGGCGGTGATCAATAACTATGATCTATTCCAGAGTTTATTGGCTTATAGCTCGGTGGGAGTCGGCAGTTCGACGGCGGCCTGGGGGCGACACCTGGACGAGGTTCAGCGCACTCTGGAAGAAATTGAGCGTTTGCATCAACAACTCAAGGATGGAGCCTTGAATAAGAAAGCGTTTATCCAGAAGCGGCAGATGTTGTTCCGGCGCTTGGATACTCAACTTCAAGGTGCGGCGCGATTTGGCACGAGCCTGAAAACCAATAAGTCACTGAAAAAAGTACTGGGTATTTCCACCAAGAGTTATCTGCACAAGAGTGAAATCGTGGGCTACACGCAGCGGATTCGCAGCATTGCCGAGACGTCGAGGTTTTTGGGCAAGGGGACGTATGTGGGGTTGGCGTTGGATGTGGGTGTGGCGGGGTTGGAGATCAAGGAAGCATGTATGGAGGGGCGGGAGGCGATGTGTAGGCGGGCGAAGTATGTGGAGGGTGGGAAGTTGGTGGGCGGGGTAGGCGGGGCCGCTATTGGAGGGACTCTGGGGGCTGCGCTCGGGAGACGTTTATGCGGGATAGTCATGGGGGTTGCGGTGAAAGGGCAGGGTGCGCTGGTCTGCGGGATCATCGGCGGTGCTGCCGGAGGTTATGCCGCCGGGAGTACGTTTGGGCGTGCCGGTGAATGGGGTGGAGAAATGATGGGTGACCTGATGTATCAGCCTGATGGGGCTTGATCATGTCTTATTATGATTTTTTCACTGTTACGTTGCTTTTATGGATGCTTATCAACTTGGGACTGTTGCTCTTCGTCGCGTACAGAAAACTCGATGAGTTGGAAAGCTATTTCACCGAAAACGAGGCCGTTCAACGCACCAAGCGTTTTTGGCGCAGGAATCTGCCGATCGACAAAACCATGCGAATGGTTGTGATCGTCGAGCTGCTGTCCATGCCAAAACGCCATTTGAAAAAGGGCGAGGTAACTGAGGCAGAGTTGACGTCCGTCCCCGTGGCCCTGAAGCGATGGGCAGTATGGCCCTATTACGGCGGAATGGTTTTGATGGTCCTGGCAATCATTTGGGAGGTCTGGTCCAAGCCATAGCCGAGGGGCTTTTTTTCGCTATTGCGCCAACGCCACTTTGAGTGGCAAGCGCGCCATACCGGTGTTTTTAAGCGAACCCAGATACAACCAGTCACCGTACTCACGTGCCGTGGTGACGGGCGAGTAGTTACCGCTGCTGCCATCCTGCAGGTTCGCGATCACCTTGCCGTTCACGTCCAGCCCGAGCACAAAGGCCTTACGCTCGATGGGCTTGGGCACCACCATCAGTGCCCGTACCATGATCTTGCGCATCAGCGGGTAGCCGGCAAAACCGTCGAGCAGCGGGTTGCGCGGTGAATACAAGGCAACCCAGAACCGGTCCTTGCCGTTGAAACTGAGGTTGTCCGGCAGGCCCGGCAGGTTGTCGATAAACAGGTCGTGGACGCCGGCCTTGTCGCCCTTGAGCCAGTAGCGGCTGATGCGATAGGCGCCGGTTTCGTTGACCAGCACATAGTCTTCGTTCGGCCCCAGGGCCACGCCATTGGCGAATTGCAACTGGTCCAGCAATACCTCGGTGTGGCCGGTGCTGAAGTCATACCGTAGCAAACGGCCGTCACCGCCGTGCTCGATCACCGCCTCGCCGTCTTCCCCATAACCCCATCGGCTTGATGCATCGCTGAAGTACGCATAACGCCCGGCGGCGTCGACAGTGACGTCATCGACAAAGCCAAACGGCAGGCCGGCGGCGCTGGTGGCCAGGGTGGTGAGATTGTGCTGGGTGTCGAGGGCGAGCAGGCCCTTGATCCCATCGGCAATGATCAACCGCCCGTCCGGATGCAGGGCCAGGCCCAGGGGGCGACCCTGGGTGTTGGTCAGCTCTTCGAGAACGTGGCTTTCGGGGGCCGTGCGGATGATGCGCCCGTCATGCAGGCCGGTGATGAGGAACCCTTTGCCATCCAGCAACAAGGCTTCGGGCCCGGCGATGTCCTGGGCGCCGGTTCTTTTCACGTCCTTGAGGCGCTGGTTTTCGGCGTAGGGCCCGTCCTTCAGGGATGGCGCCTTGGGCGGCGACCAGTTGACCGGTTGCACTTTGGTGGGCATCAGCAGCAGGAAGGCGACGATGGCGGTCAGGATCAGCAGGACCAGACGACCAACGTTGCTTGGACGGGTACTCATGACGATTCCTGGTGATCAGTGGTGGGCGGTTCCCAATGCAGGGTGCCGAACAGATAGTCCATCAGCGGCAGGACGATGTTGAAGTTGCGTCCCTGCATCAGTTCGCGCCGGTGATGCAGGGCGTGCAGGTGGTGCATCTGGCGGATCCACGGCAGGCGGGCCACGGGGTGGTCGGGGGGCAGGTGTTCGCAGGCGTGGAAGAATTCATAGAGCAGGTAGCCGAGGATCATGCAGCCGGCGAACAGGCCGGCGATGTTGGGGTTGAGGTGTTTGAGCAACCACCAGGCGGGGAGGGTCACGGCCAGGCTGTGGACCAGGATGAGCCAGGCGGGGAACAGGATGACACGCCAGTCTCGCGGGCTGTCGTAGGTCATGTGGGCGGGGGTGAAGAAGCTGTGGTGGTCGCCGGTGTGGCGGGCGTAGAACAGGCGGGCGAAGGTGTGTTTGTGATGGCCCAGGTGACGGTGGACGAGATAGATACACAGGTTGAAGAAAATCAGGGTGAGGGGGATGGCCAGCCATTCCAATGGCTGGATTTGCCTGGTGGTGGACCAGAACAGGCTGATGCAGAGCAGGCCGTAGCCGAAAACGAAACCAGCGTGGAGCCACGGGTTGTAGGAGGGGTGGATGCTGGCGCGGTAGGTGGAGCGGAAAGCCTCGGTGGGGTGAGTCATTGGGAGCGCTCGGTGTCGTTTTTGTTGGGGATGAGCGTAGTCGGGATTGGCGCATCTATCCTGCCGCCATAAAAATACTGTACATGCATACAGTTATGTCCTACATTCCATCCCAGGTGACCGGATGTCGCCGATCACCTGAGCTTCAATTTTTTAACTATGGATGGATAAAAAATGAAATCGAAAAAAGCGTTCATGCTCGGAGCCGCCATCGCGGCGTCCTGCTTCGTTTCGGCCTGCGCCCTGGCCGAACAATCTCCTGCACACTTGACGCCGCAACCGTTGCAGCAAGCCGTGCAACAAGCCCTCAAGAGTGGCGGCAACGTCACGGCGCAGAAGGCGTCGGCTGCCTTCCTGGACAAAATCAAAACCTCGCAGCAGCTGAAAAAGCCGGTGCAGGCTGCCAAGGCCTTGAGCGGGGTTGTGGTCGCCGAGCCTGTACAGGCAGATAGCGCCAAGGTGGATGCCCAGGCCGTGGCGGCCCAGGCGTTCACGCCGCTGTGCCAGACCCTCGGCATCAACCAGATGTATAACCTGGACGGTGTGCAAACCGGCAACGACGTCTGCTACCACTTCAACGTGCCGCAAAAAGCACGGGCGACTGTGATGCTGGTAGGGCAGAGTGCTGCCACCAACATGTCCCTGACCCTGTTCCAGGACGACGGCCAGAACAACATCACTTCTCTCGGCACGTCGGATAACCCGGGCAATGCCAACGAGGTGTTGGCTGGCGTACTGCCACCTGGCGACTACTACTGGTTCATGCATGCCAATTCCGCTGACGGTTCGCCGTTCAGTTTCGGCGTGGATATCAACATGACGATTGACGATTTCGAGCCTAACGACAGTTTCGAAACGGCTTATCAACTGCCGGATACCCTGAACTACGTCACGGGTAACTCCGACACGGCGACCGATGAAGACTACTTCTCCTTCAAGGCCCTGCGCGGGCAGAAGGTCAGTGCCTATTTCGACGGTGTAAACGAGAGCGATCGGGGCCAGTGGATTTCCGAGTATTTTGACGGCGTCAAATGGATCCCGATCAGCCCCAAGGCGAAAATCACCTGGCCAACGCCATCGGTTAATGGCGTGGTGAACGTACGGGTGCGGCCTAACCCGGCCGCAACCTGGAAGGCTACGGCGCGCTACAAGCTGTCGCTGGGCTCCACACCCGAGGTGTTGAGCCACAGTGTGCAAGGTGACAACGTGGTGCGGATCCCGGCTTCGGCCAATGACTACGACCCGTTCATGACCACCCAGGCGGCACGTGACTTGAGCTGGGCCGTGACCTGGGCCGACAGCACCGGTAAACGCCTGCAGGGATTGACCCCGTATCTGCAACTCGACAAGCACGTCAACCGTAATACCTACCTGCCGGTGTACATCCCTTACTACGGTTCGGTAACCGGCGTGTCGGGCGCGGCATCCGGTACGGTCAACCTGGGCAACTGCGCGGGTGAGGCGACTGTCAGGTATGTGTCCTACGACTCGGGTTACAAAAATACCTGGGAGACCAACTACAACTTCGCCGTTTGGCGCCTGCGCATCGAGGAGTACCCGGATGTCGGCGTGGGTGGCGACGCTACCCCGGTGAGCATGGCTCATATCTGCAGCCAGCGCGTGATCTCCAGTGAACGGTGATCAACCCTCCGCTTGATCCGTAACCCCGGCGCCAACTCTTCGGGTTGGCGCCCCCAGCAACCCTTCAAACTGCGCCTGAACCCGCCCTTCGTCGCAATGCGCCACATTAAACCGCATGAAATCCCGCAACCCCGGCTCATACCCGAACAACGCCCCCGGCGCCAACACCATCCCGCGTTTCAACCCGGCTTCAGCCAGCCGCTCACCATTTACCCCCGCCGGCAACCGCGCCCAGATAAACATCCCCCCCTCAAACCCCATCGGCAATTCACACCCACAACGCCGCAGCCACTGCTCAACCCGCCCCCCAGCCTCCAGCAGCCGCTGAACCATGCGCTTGCGATGCCGGGCATACCCACCCTCACTCAGCAGCCGATACACAATCTGTTCGAACAGCTCCGACGTTATGCCGCCGCTCATCAACTTCATATTGGTCAGATTCGCCGCCAATTGCGGCGCCGCCACCACATAACTGACCCGCGCGTTCGCCGTCAGCACCTTCGAAAACCCCGACAGGTACGTCACCTGCTCCAATCCCGCCAAAGTCGCCAGGCGCGGCGGCGGGTTAGGGTGCAAATCCCCGTAAAGATCATCCTCAACGATATGGCAGCGATACTCCCGGGCCAGTTGCAACAACCGAAATGCCTGGCTCGGGCTGAATGAATGCCCGGTGGGGTTATGCAACACGCTGGTGGTCAGGTACAGGCTGGGACGATGCTCCGCCAACAACTGCTCCAACGCGACAAAATCAAACCCGTCAGGCCGCCGGGCGATCGTCACCACCTTGACCCCATGCAACGCCAGGTTCGCGTGGAAGTTGAAATAACACGGTGCATCCAGCAGCACCGTGTCCCCGGGCCGCGCCAGCAGGCGCATGAGCATGTCCAGGCCTTGCACCGTGTTGGGCGTGGTGATGATTTGTTCCACCGGCACCGACAACCCTTCACCGTGCAGTTTCTGTTGCAGCGCCTGGCGCAACGGCAGCAGGCCCGCCGGGGTGCCCAGCCCGGCGAT
>NZ_JACARK010000345.1:0-20089 GCF_013386655.1 Pseudomonas sp. K5002
AATAACGGATATGTACCCCGCCCCAAGCCCCCCTCCACAATCAACAGCCTTTAAAAACCCCAGGCCGCTTCTCGACCATCGCCCGTACACCTTCCTTGGCATCCTCACTATTCAGCAGTTTCTTCACCAAAACGGGCAACCCGGCCGCCGCCGCGGTCTCCCCCTCGATCCGTGCCTGACGCGCCGACATCAGCGTGGCCTGCACCCCCAGCGGCGCCTGCTGGGCAATGCGGTTTGCCAGCGCCACCGCCCGGGGCAACAAATCCTCGCTGGCCATCACCTCCTGCACCAACCCCAACCGCAGCGCTTCATGGGCATCAAACTCATCCCCCGTGAGCAACCAGCGCATGGCATTCCCCCACCCCGCGATCTGATGAAAGCGCAACGTCGCGCCCCCAAAAGGAAAAATCCCGCGCTGCACTTCCATCTGCGCAAACCGGGTATTGCTGGCACACAGATTGATATCCGCCGCCAACATCAACTCGATACCAATGGTCAGGCAGTACCCCTGAGCCGCAACAATCACCGGCTTACTGACCCGGGGCCCCGCGAAAACGCCCCACGGATCACAACCCCCCAGCGGCGGTTGCCAGCCTTGTGCCATCGTGGGCCCCACATTGGCCAGGTCCAATCCGGCGGTAAAGTGATCGCCATGCCCGAAGACAATGGCCACCCGCGCTTGCTCATTGCGATCAAATTCGCCATACGCCAGGCTCAAATCATTGAGCAATTCCAGGTCGAACGCATTGCGCTTGGCCACGCGATCCAGGCCCAG
This sequence comes from Pseudomonas sp. K5002, assembly GCF_013386655.1. Classification (NCBI taxonomy): domain Bacteria; kingdom Pseudomonadati; phylum Pseudomonadota; class Gammaproteobacteria; order Pseudomonadales; family Pseudomonadaceae; genus Pseudomonas; species Pseudomonas sp. K5002. The sequence continues at coordinate 776 of NZ_JACARK010000345.1, forward strand.
CAACAGGATATGACCCTGCTGTTCACGGCTGACGCGGCTGCTGGTGGCTTGGTTCATGGGGTGTGCCCTCGGGCGCAAAGGGAGGTTTCGGACCGAAGGGCCCGCTGTTAAGGGTGAACCGTTTAAGCGTCATGACCAACAGGGCCGGGCCTTTGAAAAATAGACCCTGCTGCCTGGATGCGCAAAGCCTTTGATGCAGAGGCGTTTACCTGCGGTTTGCGATAAAAAAAGCTCCCTTTTTCAGCGATTTCCGGTATAGTGCGCGCCGGCCTTTAACCGGGCCGCGTTTAGGTAGCGCAATTCCCCGAAGTCAGCTTCGGCTGCACGTCCGCACAGCGGACTCTTCCTTGACGAATCTTTTTCATTCATTCGTTTTCGCAAATCCCCGCCGACAAAGCAGCCAGGGCGACTCTTGAGTCTCAACACGGCATGCGCAGCTTTGGAGCATGGGTCTTTGCGGATGCACTTAGAGGCAGACCCATGACCCAGGAAACCGGCGGCTTCGCCGCTTTTAATCTTAACCCGAACATTCTTGCTGCCGTCATCGCGACTGGCTACGAAGAACCTTCGGCTATTCAGCAGCAATCGATCCCGATCATCATGGCCGGCCAAGACATGATTGGCCAAGCGCAAACCGGTACCGGTAAAACCGCCGCGTTCGCCCTGCCAATCCTGCACTGCATCGATCCTGCCAAGCGCGAGCCGCAAGCCCTGATCCTGGCGCCAACCCGTGAGTTGGCGCTGCAAGTAGCAACCGCTTTCGAAACCTACGCCAAGCAAATGCCGGGCGTTACCGTTGTGGCCGTTTACGGCGGCGCGCCTATGGGCCCACAACTGAAAGCAATCCGTAACGGCGCACAGATCGTTGTCGCCACTCCGGGCCGTCTGTGCGACCACCTGCGTCGCGACGAAAAAGTGCTGTCGACCGTGAACCACCTGGTTCTGGACGAAGCTGACGAAATGCTCAAGCTGGGCTTCATGGACGACCTGGAAGTCATCTTCAAGGCACTGCCAGCAACCCGTCAGACCGTACTGTTCTCGGCTACCCTGCCACAGTCGATCCGTGCCATTGCCGAACGCCATCTGCGCGATCCGCAACACGTGAAGATCCAGACCAAGACTCAGACCGTTACCGCGATCGAACAGGCTCACCTGTTGGTTCACGCTGACCAGAAGACCTCGGCTGTATTGAGCCTGCTGGAAGTCGAAGACTTCGACGCCCTGATCATGTTCGTGCGCACCAAGCAAGCGACCCTGGACCTGGCCAGCGCCCTGGAAGCCAAAGGCTACAAAGCCGCTGCGCTGAACGGTGACATTGCTCAGAACCAGCGTGAGCGCGTGATCGACTCCCTCAAGGATGGCCGTCTGGACATCGTTGTGGCGACCGACGTTGCTGCCCGTGGCCTCGACGTTCCACGTATCACCCACGTGTTCAACGTTGACATGCCTTACGATCCAGAGTCCTACGTTCACCGTATCGGCCGTACCGGCCGTGCTGGTCGCGAAGGTCGTGCATTGTTGCTGGTGACTCCACGTGAGCGCCGCATGCTGCAAGTGATCGAGCGTGTAACCGGTCAGAAAGTTGCCGAAGTCCGCCTGCCGGATGCCCAGGCCGTTCTCGATGCGCGCATCAAGAAACTGACCAACAGCCTGTCGCCACTGGTGGCTGATGCTGAATCGACCCACGGCGACCTGCTGGACCGCCTGACTGCCGATATCGGTTGCACCCCGCGTGCCCTGGCTGCAGCCCTGCTGCGCAAGGCTACCAACGGTCAGGCCCTGACCCTGGCTGCCATCGAGAAAGAACGTCCACTGGTGCCGAACAACGCTCCGCGCGGTGATCGTCCAGAGCGTACTGGCGACCGTCCGGACCGTGGTGATCGTGAGCGTCGTGCTCCGGTTCCATTGGCTGAAGGCCGTGCTCGCTGCCGTACCGCGCTGGGCGCGCGTGATGGCATCGCTGCCAAGAACCTGCTGGGCGCTATCCTCAACGAGGGTGGCCTGGCACGTGAAGCGATCGGTCGCATCCAGGTGCGTGACAGCTTCTCCCTGGTGGAGCTGCCGGAAGATGGTCTGGAGAAACTCCTGACCAAGCTGAAGGACACCCGCGTTGCCGGTAAGCAGTTGAAGCTGCGTCGCTACCGCGAAGATTGATCCGCCCCCGGGCTGATTGATCGAACATAAAAAATCCCCGACTGGTTCGGGGATTTTTTTTGCCTGCAATCAGGCGAAACGGTAGATGTCCATGCCCAGCGCGCCCATGGTGAAGCCTTGGTGGGCTGCGCTGAATTCACCGCCGGCGCCCCGGGCGAAATACAGTGGCAGCAAATGCTCGTCGCTGGGGTGGCTGCGCACGGCATGAGGTGCCTGGCGACGATAGTCGTGCAGCGCGGCTTCATCGTTGGCTGCCAGTTTGCTGACCATCCAATCGCGAAAATCCCGCGCCCAGGGCTCGATGCTCTCCGGCCCGGCCTGCCAGTCCAGTTCGCCGAGATTGTGGGTAATGCTGCCGGAGCCGATCAGCAGCACGCCCTGTTCCCGCAGGCTCGCCAGTGCGTGGCCGACACGGGTTTGCAGGGCAGGGCCCATGCGGCTTGGCAGCGATACCTGCACCACCGGGATATCGGCCGCCGGGTACATCAGCGACAGGGGCACCCAGGTGCCGTGGTCGAAGGGGCGCTGATCATCAATGCGCGCTTCCAGGCCGTCAGCCTTGAGCAACTGCACGATTTGGGCGGCCAACTGCGGGTCACCGGGGGCCGGGTACTGCACCGCGAACAGTTCCCGTGGGAAGCCGCCAAAGTCGTGCCAGGTCTCTGGTGCGGCGCTGCCAGTCACGAGCAGCCCCTGGCTTTCCCAGTGCGCCGAGACCACCACAATGGCCTTGGGGCGTGGCAGCTCGGCTGCCAGGCGCTTGAGTGCCGGGCCACTGGCACCGGGTTGCAGGGCAAGCATGGGCGAACCGTGGGAGATAAACAGGCTGGGCAGCATGAGTAGGGTCCTGAGGGTTAAGATGGGACCATCTTCAATCAGATCATTGATCTAAATCTAATATAAGTTTTAGCGCTATTTGATCAAGTTTTAGGGTGAATCATGGAACCTGGATTTTGGCATGAGCGTTGGGCGCGCAATCAGACGGGTTTCCACTTGCCCGAAGTGAATCCTTACCTGCTGCGTCACTGGCCCGGCCTGGGCGTGGCGAACGGGGCGCAGGTGCTGGTGCCGTTGTGCGGCAAGAGCCTGGACCTGGTGTGGCTGGCGAGCATCGGGCATCGGGTGATCGGGGTCGAGTTGTCGGAAAAGGCCGTTGAAGAGTTTTTCAGCGAGCAGGAGCTGATGCCGCAGGTCAGCCAGCGCGGCGCTTTCAAAGTTTTCCAGGCGGGTTCCATCGAGCTGTGGTGCGGGGATTTCTTCGCCCTGGATGCCGGGGCCGTGGTTGGTTGCACAGCGCTTTACGACCGGGCAGCGCTGATTGCCCTGCCACCGTTGATGCGCGAGCAGTATGCGGCGCACTTGAATGGGATTCTGGCGGGAGGCAGTCGTGGCCTGTTGATCACCCTCGACTATGAACAATCGCAAAAGGCCGGCCCGCCGTTCGCGGTGAGCGATGAGGAAGTGCAATTGCTCCTGGGCGGCCGGTGGAGCCTGGATGTGCTGCAGGAGCAGGACATCCTGGGGGACAGCTGGAAGTTTGTTCAGGGCGGCGTCACGCGCCTGGACGAGCGGGTGTACCGGTTGGCCAGGCGCTGAAGAGCGCCCACAAAAAAGGGGCGATTGAATCGCCCCTTCTTCTTGTCGCTATCAGCCGCGACGACGCAGTGCGTCAATTCGCTCTTCCAGTGGCGGGTGGCTCATGAACAGGCGAGCCATGCCCTGCTTGATGCCACCGTTGATGCCAAAGGCGGTCAGGGTGTTCGGCATGTGCACCGGCAAGCCCTGTTCGGAGCGCAGGTGCTGCAGGGCGCTGATCATCGCGCCGGTACCGGCCAGGCGTGCGCCGGCTTCGTCTGCGCGGAATTCCCGTTTGCGCGAGAACCACATCACGATCGAGCTGGCGAGGAAGCCCAGTACCAGTTCGGCGAAGATGGTCGCCACGTAGTAGGCCATGCCCTGGCCCTGTTCGTTCTTGAAGATCACCTTGTCGACGAAGTTGCCGATGATCCGCGCGAAGAACATCACGAAGGTGTTCACCACGCCCTGGACCAGCGCCAGGGTGACCATGTCACCGTTGGCCACGTGGCCGATCTCGTGGGCCAGCACCGCCTTGATTTCGTCGGGCGAGAACCGCTCCAGCAAGCCCTGGCTGACGGCCACAAGGGCGTCGTTCTTGTTCCAGCCGGTAGCAAAGGCGTTCGCTTCATAGGCCGGGAAGATCCCGACTTCAGGCATCTTGATCCCGGCTTCGCGGGACAGTTGCTCGACGGTCTGCAGCAGCCATTGCTCATGACGGGTGCGTGGCTGGGTAATGATCTGGGTGCTGGTGCTCATCTTCGCCATCCACTTGGAGATGAACAGCGAGAAAATCGACCCGGCAAAACCAAAGACCGCACAGAAGATCAGCAGCTGATTGAGGTTCAGATCAACCCCGTTGGCCGCCATGATCCCATTGAAGCCGAAAAGGCTCAGCGTGATGCTGGCAATCAGCACGACCGCCAGGTTAGTGGCCAAGAACAGCAGAATGCGCATCATGGTTGTAGAATTCTCCTCATGCTTAATATGTCGCGTACTGCGGGGTATATAAGGTGCGGCATGGGGCTATTCAACCGGGGGACTATTTCAAACTGTGTCCTACAGCCTGAATGTAGAGCCTTGAAGGGAATTTCCGAGGCCTGGTGTGGCTCGGCAGCCTCGCCCCATTACCTTGCAGCCCTGTAATTATAGGGTGATGCCCGAGCAAGGGTGGAGCCGGCAGGTGTAAAAGGCGATACCGCCCGCGCAGGGCAGAGAAGTGTTGCCAGATAATCGCTGTACGACCACGGGTGGGCCGTACAGCGCAATGCCCATTACTGGCGATAGGACTTCAGGAAGTTGCCGATGCGACCAATGGCCATCTCCAGGTCATCCACCCGCGGCAGGGTGACCACCCGGAAGTGATCCGGCCACGGCCAGTTGAACGCCGTACCCTGGACCACCAGCAGCTTTTCCGACAGCAGCAGGTCGAGCACGAACTTCTCGTCGTTGAGGATCGGGCACACTTTCGGGTCGATCCGCGGGAACGCATACAGCGCCCCCATCGGCTTGACGCAACTGACGCCGGGAATCGCGTTCAGCAGTTCCCAGGTGCGGTTGCGCTGCTCCAGCAGGCGGCCTTGTGGCAGCACCAGGTCGTTGATGCTCTGGTAGCCGCCCAGTGCGGTCTGGATGGCGTGCTGGCTCGGCACGTTGGCACACAGGCGCATGTTGGCCAGCATGTCGATGCCCTCGATGTAGCTCTGGGCATTGTGCTTGGGGCCGGAAATGGCGATCCAGCCGGAACGGAAGCCCGCCACCCGGTAGGATTTAGACAGCCCGTTGAAGGTCAGGCACAACAGGTCCGGCGCCAGGGAGGCGGTGCAGATGTGCACGGCGTCGTCGTAGAGGATCTTGTCGTAGATCTCATCGGAAAACACCACCAGGTTGTGCTGGCGCGCGAGTTCGAGCATGCCCAGCAACACTTCCCTGGAGTAGACGGCGCCGGTGGGGTTGTTCGGGTTGATGATCACCAGGGCCTTGGTGTTCGGGGTGATCTTGGCCTTGATGTCGGCCAGGTCCGGGAACCAGTCGGCGCCTTCGTCACACAGGTAATGCACCGGATGGCCACCGGCCAGGGTTACGGCGGCGGTCCACAGCGGGTAGTCGGGAGCCGGAACCAGCACTTCGTCGCCGTTGTTGAGCAGGGCCTGCATGGACATGACGATCAGCTCGGACACGCCGTTGCCCAGGTAGATGTCTTCGATGCCGACACCTTCAACCTGCTTCTGCTGGTAGTACTGCATGACGGCCTTGCGCGCGCTGAACAGGCCTTTGGAGTCGCTGTAGCCCTGGGCGGTAGGCAGGTTGCGGATCACGTCCTGGAGGATTTCGTCCGGCGCTTCGAAACCAAAGGGTGCCGGGTTGCCAATGTTCAGCTTGAGGATGCGATGGCCTTCCTCTTCCAGGCGTTTGGCGTGCTTGAGCACCGGGCCGCGAATGTCGTAGCAGACGTTGGCGAGCTTGTTCGATTTGCTGACCTGCATGGCGATGTGATCCTGAAAATGAACGATCCAGACGGTGTGAAGACTACCGTGCTGAGAATCCTGCGTTGGCCTGACCCATAAATACGTTTGAATGCCGGTAACGCGGGTGCCAGACTGGCGCTTTGAAGAGGCGCAATCATACGTGCCGCCTGATCCATGGAAAAGACACAGATCAGGCTTTTTCAGTTGCCGAGGTGTACCGATGGAAAAGTTGCAGAAAACCGTTGAAGAATGGAAAGCCATGCTCGACCCGGAGCAGTACAACGTGTGCCGCCTCAAAGGCACCGAGCGACCGTTCAGCGGCAAGTACAACGGCACCAAGACCGACGGCGTCTACCACTGCATCTGCTGCAATGAGCCGCTGTTCGATTCCAGGGCCAAGTTTGACTCCGGCTGCGGCTGGCCCAGCTTCTACGAGCCGATCGCCGAGCAGGCCATGGTCGAGATCCGGGACGTCAGCCACGGCATGATCCGCACCGAAGTCACCTGCGCCAAGTGCGATGCGCACCTGGGCCACGTGTTCCCGGACGGACCGCCACCGACCGGTTTGCGTTACTGCATCAACTCGGTGTGCCTGGACCTGGTACCGCGCTGAGCCGTCAAGCTCCTGCGGGCTTCGTGCCCGCAGGGGCCGTTATATCAAGGCATAAGTCCCGCCAATTAAATTGCACACAATTGAATTGCCTACTATCGTTCAGTCCTTCTTATCTCTGTAGAGGCACTGCCATGAGCGACAACCTGCTGAGCATCCCTTGCACCACCATCAAGGGTGAGCAAAAGACCTTGGCCGATTTCGCCGGCAAGGCGATTCTGGTGGTCAACACTGCCAGCAAGTGCGGCTTCACCCCGCAATACAAGGGGCTTGAGGAGCTCTGGCAGCATTACAAGGACCAGGGCCTGGTGGTATTGGGCTTTCCCTGCAACCAGTTCGGCAAGCAGGAGCCGGGCAACGAAGGCGCCATTTCGGAGTTTTGCGAGCTGAACTTTGGTGTCAGTTTCCCGCTGTTCAAGAAGATTGACGTCAACGGCAGCGATGCCCACCCATTGTTCGTACAGCTCAAAAAGCAGGCCCCGGGATTGCTGGGCTCCAAGGGCATCAAGTGGAACTTCACCAAGTTCCTGATCGGTCGCGACGGCCAGGTGGTCAAGCGCTTCGCCCCGACCACCAAGCCCCAGGACCTGACCCAAGAGATCGAAGCCCTGCTCAAATGACCGACCTGTCCCTGGCCCTCGACGACCAACTGTGCTTCAAGCTCTACGCCGCCTCCCGCGCAGTCACCCGGGCCTACAAGCCGATGCTCGATCAGTTGGGCCTGACCTATCCGCAATACCTGGTGATGCTGGTGCTGTGGGAATGGCAGGCTGCAGCGGTGTCGCAGCCTACGGTCAAGGCCCTGGGCGAGCGCCTGCTGCTGGATTCCGGCACGCTGACGCCACTGCTCAAGCGCCTGGAGCAGCTTACCCTGGTGCGGCGTCAGCGCAGTGCGCTGGATGAGCGTGAAGTGCACCTGAGCCTGACCGATGAAGGCCGGCACCTGCGCGATCGGGTGCAGCCGCTGAAGGCCCGCCTGTTGTGTGACAGCGGCGTTGATCTGAACCAGGCCGATGCCTTGCGTGACGGTCTGGATCAGCTGTTGCGCCAGATCAAAGACTTGTCGTAGTCGGCACCCACAGATCGAGCAAGGCCTTGAGTTCTTCCCGGCGAAACGGCTTGGCCAGGTAATCGTTCATGCCCGCAGCCCGGCAGCGCTCGCGTTCCTCGGACATGGCGTTGGCCGTCAAGGCGACGATCGGCAAGTCCGGCCAGCGCCCGCTGCGGCGGATCTGCCGACTGGCCTCATAGCCATCCATCACCGGCATATTGCAGTCCATCAACACCATGTCGAAGCCTTGCTCTTCCAGCAGCTTGAGGGCTTCACCACCGTGGGCGGCGACGATTACCTCGCACCCGAGCTTGCCGAGCATGCCCTTGGCCACCAGTTGATTGACCGGGTTGTCCTCCACCAGCAGGATGCGCGCCCGGTGGGCGAGGGGGCCGGTTTCCAGCTGGATCAGGTCCAGGACCAGGTCCGGATCGGTGCGCAAGTTGCGTTGCAGGACCTGGTACAGCGCGGTGCGGCTCAGGGGGCGGGCCTGTTGCTGCAAGGGGGCCAGGGCCGCGACTTCTTCGCTGGGCATGAAGTTGCCGTAGGCGGTTACCACCAGGATCGGGGCGGTGATCATCGGGCGCAGGCGGAACAGGCATTCGGGGCAGTCGGTGATCAGCAGGTCGGGCTTCTGCCCGCTCAAGTCATCGTCGATGGAATAACAGCGCGGAGCCAGGCCCCAACTCGGCAGCAGGCTGGTGAGGAGTTCTGCCAGCCCGCTGCTGGTGCTGGTGATGGCGATTACATCTCCAGCCAAAGGCGCCAGGCGCACCGCCGGCAAGTGGGTCGGCAAGGGCAGGTCGGCACAGAACTGGCTGCCAAAGCCAGCTTCCGAGCTGATGCTCAGGCGGCCCTTCATGGCTTCGCACAGGTTGTGGGTCAGCGCCAGGCCCAGGCCTGTCCCGCCGAACTGGCGGGTGATGCCCGCACCGGCTTGGGTGAACGGCTGGAAAATCTTGACCTGGGCATCCTGGGCGATCCCGATACCGGTGTCGCACACCTCGATCCTGACCCGGCCGGCCTGGGCACTGAGGCGTACATCCACCCGGCCGAAACGCGTGAACTTCAGGGCGTTGGACAGCAAATTGCTGACAATCTGCCGTACCCGCGTCGGGTCGCCCAGCACCTGGGCGGGAAACTGCGGGTCGATCAGGCACGTCAGCTCCACGCTGGGCGCGGCGTTTTGCGAGAGCAGGTTGGCGGTGTCTTCCACCAGTGAACCGAGGTCGAACGGGATGCTTTCCAGTTCCAGTTGGCCGGCGTCGAACTTCGACAGGTCGAGGATATCGTTGAGTAGCTCCACCAGTACTTTGCCGGAGTCATGGGCGATCGACAGTTGCTGGCGTTGCTCGCCGTTCAGCGGGCTGTCGAGGGAGAGGGCGATCATCCCCAGCAGGCCGTTCAGCGGTGTACGGATTTCATGGCTCATGTTGGCCAGGAACGCCGCCCGTGCCTGGGCCATGCCCAGGGCCGTCATCTTCGCCGCTTCCAGCTCGTCGTTCGACAGCGTCAGCCGATGATTGATCGCCTTGAGCTCGGTGGTGCGGGCGGAGACGATGTCTTCCAGTTGGCCGAGGTATTCGGTCAGGCGATTTTCAGCATGCCGGCGTTGCTGGATTTCAGTCTCCATGTTTTCAAACTGTTGGTTGGCGACGTTGACCAGTACGCCGATCTCGTCGTGCTCGTGCCCCGGCGGGCAGTCCAGGCGCTCGTGCTTGCGTGAGCTCAGCTCGCGGATAATGCGCACCAGCGGCTTGGTCAGCATCACGTAGAAAAGCGCCAACAGAATGCCGGTGAGGATCAGGCTGCGGGCGAAGCCGTTGAGCAGGGTGATCTCGGCGCGGTGCAGGAAGCGGCTGCCGAACGCGTAGGTGTCTACGTCAAGACGCAGTACACCGAGGGAATCGTTGGGCATGTGGGCGAGGTAGAGCCGATCTTCGAATTGGCGGTTGGCGCCAAACAGGAAGTCGCTGATGGGCCGGTAGGTGCTTTCCTTGCGCGGGCGATGGACATCGGCCAGCACCAAACCATTGTTGTCGACCAGTTGTGCATGGGTGATGGCGGGGGAGTGCAGCAGGCCCAGCGTCAGTTCCTGGGCCAGCTCGGCGTCGATGTTGTAGGCGATGCGCGAAGCCGGGTTATGGCTGATTTCAATCAGCGCACGTATTTCCCGGTTGATGGAAGCGTCTTCGCTGGCATAATCAATCCCAATCTGTATCAGGCTGAGCAAGGTTCCCAAGACGAATCCGACCAGCACTGTCAGTCTGGCTTGTTTATAAGACAAGCGGTGGGCGAACTTGATATCCATCGGGTGCTGTACCACTTTACGTTTCCTTTCGCCCGGCAAGCATAGCTGAACATCCACAGGCTCAAACTTGCCCGGCATGAATCGATTTTATTCGGTGCAGCCCTGCACGGTCTGCCTCAGGGTTGCCAATACGCCATCTTTTACAAGAACTTGCCAGAGGAATAGTCGTGGATTCTCGATTGAATGCCTTTCTTGAGCGTGCCGACGCGGTACTGGCTCGCCTGGAGCCCTTGTTGCCTGCCCCGCGCGAAGCCGTTGACTGGAACCATTGCCTGGCTGCCCGTTGGCAGCGCGAAGGTCGCAGCGGCTTTTTATTGCCACTGGAAGTCAGCCTGGATATGCGCCTGTCCGACCTGATCGGCGTGGATAAACAGCGCGAACAATTGGCACGTAACACCCAACAGTTTCTCGACGGCCTGCCGGCCAACCATGCGCTGCTCTGGGGCTCGCGCGGCACCGGTAAATCGTCCATGGTGCGCGCCTTGCTGGCCCAGCACGCCAAGGCCGGGCTGCGCCTGATCGAAATCGAGCGCGATCACCTGGCGGACTTGCCGCGGGTGGTCGAGCAACTGATCAAATTACCACAACGCTTTGTGTTGTTCTGCGATGACCTGTCTTTCGAAGCCGGCGAGAGCGATTATCGTGTGCTCAAGAGCGTACTCGACGGCTCCCTGGAGCAGGCGCCGGAAAACGTCCTGTTGTATGCCACCTCCAATCGTCGTCACCTGGTGCCCGAGAACCAGAGCGATAACGAGAACTGGAAGACCATAGACGGCGAGCTGCATCCCAACGAAGCGGTGGAGGACAAGATTGCCCTGTCTGACCGTTTCGGTTTGTGGCTGTCGTTTTACCCGTTCAATCAGGAGCACTTCCTGGATGTGGTCGAGCACTGGATCGGTGAGTTGGCGAGCAAGGCCGGTCTGCAGTGGCAACGCGATGAAGAGTTGGACATCCTCGCCGTGCGCTGGGCCACCGGGCGCGGTAATCGCAACGGCCGTTGTGCCTATCAGTTCGCCCGCTACTGGGTGGGCCTCAAGTTGTTGGAGCGTCAACCATGATTGATTTGCAACAGGCTGGAACCGGCCTCGATGGCTACGCCATGCTGCATGCGCAGCTGGAATCGCTGTTGGCGGATGAGCGGGATTTCATTGCCAATGCCGCGCAGTTTTCTGCGTTCCTGTTCAACCAGCTGGATGATCTGAACTGGGCAGGCTTCTACCTCAACCGCAATGAAGAGCTGGTGCTCGGGCCGTTCCAGGGGCAGATCGCCTGTGTGCGCATTCCGTTTGGTCGCGGTGTGTGCGGCGCGGCAGCGGCCTCGCGGCAAACCCAGCGGGTGGAAGACGTGCATGCATTCCCGGGGCATATCGCCTGTGACAGTGCGTCCAACAGCGAGTTGGTCGTCCCGTTGGTCAAGGACGGGCGCTTGATTGGTGTGCTCGACCTGGACAGCCCATCGCTGTCGCGGTTTACCCCGCAGGATCAGGCCGGCATCGAGCAGTTGGCGGCGATTTTCCTGCGGTTGACCGATTGTTGATGGGGTGAGTCTCCTGCAGGAGCGAGCAAGTTCGCTCCTGCAGGCTATCGACAGTCCAGCACGTCCAGTTGCATCTGCAGCATCCTCTCCAGCTCAAGCATGGATTTCTCTATTGCCTTGATGCCCGCCTCGATAACGTGTGGTGTCTCGCGTTCGCCACACGCCTGCTCCAACGCTTCGCATTGTCCGGACAAGGTATCGGCCTGGATGATCCGGGCGGCGCCCTTGATCTTGTGGGCCTGGTCGATCAGGTCGCCGGGCGCGGCTTGCCGTGCCAGCATGGCCATCAGCTCGACCCGATCATTCCGGCTGCTGCTGAGCAACTCCTCGAGCAAACGCCGGCTCAACTGTGGGTCACCGCCCGTCATCGCGTCCAGGCTTTGCAGGGTAAACACGTTGCGGGTGGGCAGCGGATCGACCTGCGCCAGGTGCTGTTCCAGCGCAGTAAGACTGATGGGTTTGAACAGGCAGTCATTCATGCCGGCGTCAAAGCAGCGTTGTTTCTCCTCGGGCTGCGCGTTGGCGGTGAAGCCGAGTATCACGCACGGGGTTTTCTGCTCGCGCTCCTCATACTCGCGAATGGAGTGACTCAATTCGTAGCCGTTCATGATCGGCATATTGCAGTCGGCAATGACCAGGTCGAAGTGTTCCTGGCGCCAGGCCTGGAACCCCGCAGCACCATGATGGGCCGCGGTGAACTGATGCCCCAGGAACCCCAGTTGCTGGCACATCAGCAAGCGGTTGGCCGGATGGTCATCCACCACCAGCACGTTGAGTACTGGCGCCGGCGTGGCTGCGGCCGGTTCGAGCTTGTCTACGGCCTTGACCGGCGGCAGGCTGGTCATCTTCAGGCTGACGTGGACCTGGGTGCCTACCATGGGCACGCTGCTCAGGCTCAATTGCCCGCCCATCATGGCGCACAGGCTGCGACAGATCACCAGGCCAAGGCCGGCGCCGCTCCTGGCCAGGTGCCCGGAGTTGTCGGCCTGGGCGAACGGCTCGAACAGGCGTAGCTGGTCTTCGCGATTGATCCCGATGCCGGTGTCCTCCACTACCAGTTTCATCTCGATCTGTTGAGGTTGCCCGGTCGCCTTCAGCTGCACCTTGATCTTCACCTGCCCGCGTTCAGTGAACTTGATCGCATTGCTCACCAGGTTCGAGAGCACCTGCTTGAACCGCAGAGGGTCGATCAGTACGTCGGTATCCTCGACATCGGGGGTGAACTCCAGCACCAGGCTCAGGGTTTTCTGGCGCGCCAGGCCATCGAACACGCGGACCACCGACTCGATGACTTCGCGCAGGTTGACCCGCTCCGGGGCCAGGCTCAATCGACCGGACTCGATACGTGCAATGTCCAGAATGTCGCCAATCAACTCCAGCAGGTCCTTGGCCGAGTTGTAGGCGACCTCGATCGCAGGGCGATCAAGATGACCCTGATCGGCGCGCTTGAGTGTCAATTCCAGCATGCCAATGACGGCGTTCATCGGCGTGCGGATTTCGTGGCTCATGGTGGCCAGGAACGTACTTTTCGCGCGATTGGCCTCGTCGGCGCGTTCCTTGGCGGCGCGCAGTTCGTCGAACAACTGGCGCCGTTCGCTGATATCGATCCAGCCGCCAATGATGCCCTGGACCTCGCCCACGGAGTCGCGGTAGGGGAGGATCCAGTGGTAGATCGTGAGTTTTTTCCCGTGCACGTGCAGGGTGCGATCAAGGATCAACGGTTTACCCTCGGCCACTACCCGCTGGTAGTCGGCATGGTACTGCGCCGCCTCCGTCTCAAGGGCCATGCTCATCTGCGTGATGCTTTTGCCGATGACGTCTTCACGCTTGATGTCGAACGTCTGCAGGTAGCTGTCGTTGCAGGTCTGCAGATAGCCGTTGTGGTCGCGTACGTAGATCGGATGGGGCGTTTCATTGACCAGCGCCCGCATGAACTCGAACTGGTCGTTAAGGGCGCGCTCGGCCAGTTTTCGGTGCTTGATCTGGCGCTGCAGGTAGCCGTTCCAGGCCAGGGAAATCAACAGCAGCAGCCCGGTGCCGATGATGATCTGGGCAATCAGGCGATGGTAATTGCGCCAGTAGCCATCGGACGCTGCGTTGTAGCCGCGCCAGCGGCTGTTGATCGCCGCCATCTCATCCGGGGCGATACTCAGCAGTGCCTTGTCCAGGATCGAACTCAGCTCCGTGGCGTGTCGGGACGTCGCCAGGGCAAACGTCGCAGGCAACGTGCCGATGCTGGAACTGATCTGCAGTTTGTCCTGGAATGCCGGAGAAGAAAGCAGGTAGTTGGCGATCACCAAAGGGTTCACTGCGCCGTCGACTTGCCCCTGTGCCAGCAATTCCGATGCCTTGAAGGTATCCCCGGTTTCCACCAGGTTTATCTGGGCAAATGCCTGCTGCAGGAATTTTTCCAGCTGATTGCCCTGGGTAATCGCCAGGCGCTTGCCGGCCAGTTCTTGAAGGCTTGTGGGCGCGCCCGGCTCTTTACGGGTCAGTAATACGTAGGAGTTTTCCAGGTAGGGGCGGCTGAAGTTCAACTGGGACTCGCGCCCGGTACTGGGGGTAATTGCGCCGATGATGTCGGCTGCGCCGGTCTGCACCAGTTCCATCATGTTGGCGACGTCACGCACGTGTTGAATCTCGAAGCGCAGGCCGGTTCGCAGGCGGATCAGCTCCAGCAGGTCGGCGGTGATGCCTCGGAAGTTGCCGTCGGTATCGAAGAACGTCAGGGGGGCGAGGGTTTCATTGACCACCACCTTCACCACGGGGTTGTCCTTGAGCCAGCGCTCTTCGCGCAGGCTCAGTTGCAGCTTGCGGTCGGTCAGCAGAATGTCGCTGCCCGCACTCCAGCGCTTGGCGATGCTGTCACGTTCATAGGTTGATACGCCATCGAGCACTGAGTCGATGATACTCAGGAGAATGGGTTGATCCTTGCGCAAGGCGAAGCTGAACCCGTGGGCCTCGTGCTTGCCGAAGTTGGCCATGCGGATATTTTTCAGGTAGCCCTTGTTGATCATGTAGTGAGTGGAAATGGTGTCGCCCAGGAATACGTCAGCCTGGTCGAATGCCACGGCATTCAAGGCATTTTGATAGGACGGGTAGGCGTGGATGGTCGCCTTGGGGTACAGCGCCTGCACTTCGTCCATGGGCAGGTAATGGTAGACAAGACTCAGGCGCAGGCCGGCCAGGCCGTCGCCAAGGTCGCGGTTCTCACCTTCACGGGTCACCAGTACCGGCTGATCCACTGCGTAGGGCAGTGACAGGACGATGTCGGGATTCGCCGCTTCAAAACCGTTGGCAGACCCCAGAAAATCGATTTCGCCGTTTGCCAGCGCCTGGATCGCGGCTTCACGGGAGGAGTAGCGCAACACGGTGAGCGGTATCGCCAGTGTCCTGGCCAGCAGCCCGGCGTAATCGGCAGTCAGCCCTTCATAATCACGCCCGCTGGAGGTGATGTCGAAGGGCGGATAGTCGGGTGCAGAGGTGCCCAGTATCAGTTCCCGTTTGTTCTGCAGCCACTGGCGCTGTGTCTTGTTCAGGGGGGTGTCCAGTTGAACGGCACCGGCACGCCCCAGCAGGGAATATTGCTCGGGAACAGTTTGTTCGGCAGGCACGGAAGTGCTGAGGCACACCCCGATACTCAATATGATTAGATAGTCCTTTAATCGCCTGGGCATCCGATTTCTCACACTAGCGCGTTACGTTTTGCCATCTCGATAAGTTCTACCAAGGATTTGGCTTTCAGTTTTTGCATGAGCCTTTTTTTGTAAGTGCTGACGGTTTTGTTGCTGAGAAACATGCCCTTGGCGATTTCCTTGTTTGTCCGGCCTTGGGCAAAAAGTTGTAATACCATGAGTTCACGATCGTTGACGACTTTGAACAGTTCAAGCTCTTCATTGTTATCCGTTTCGTTAGTGCTGCCGTTAAGGGCCTGGCTCGGGAAGTAGTTGTAACCTGACAAGACCGCCCTGATGGCACTGAGCAGTTCGCTCAAGTCACCTTCCTTGCACACATAGCCATCGGCACCGGAGCGCATGCACCGGGTAGCAAAGAGCTTGGGGGTCTGGGCAGTGAGTATCAACGTCTTGGTCGGCGTACTCATTGCGTTGAACCGGCACAGCACTTCCAGGCCATCGAGTTTCGGAATGCCGATATCAAGGATAATCAGGTCAGGCTGACACTCCTTGACCATTTGTATCGCATCACAACCGTTATCGGCTTCTCCCACTACTTTATAGCCTTCGTGTTCTAACAACATCCGAATGGCAAGTCGGATGACGGGGTGGTCGTCAATAATAAAAACTGAGTTCATGATCAAATTCCATACAGGCGCAAATAAAGTCGGCACATTAGCTCACATGGCAATGAAGGAGGATGAACTTGATGTGGAACAAACGTAAAACAAGAATAATCCTACATCAAAAAAAGCAAGGGATTACGCTCTGTGAGGTGTTTGTTGTTTGGGTGTAAGAGTTTTGCGTGGGTGGAATTTAAAAGTAACTGGTCGTGAGAGGGCAGCGTTATAAAGAGGCGTTTTCGGATTGCCCGGGTGTTTAACTTCCTACTTTTCTGTTGAGCGAGTAAGGCGTGATTGGCGTATGAGTTCATTCAGCTCAAGGTGGCTTAACGGCTTCGACAAATAGCCAAGTAATGGAAAGTTGCGTCGGGATGCCTGGGCCATCAGGTGTTCCAGTTCATTGACGGGCAGGCCGCTGAGCAATATCGCGGACCTTATAAAGCCTCTGCGGTTGGCAATTTCAATCAACTCCAGCCCAGGCAAGTCGGGCAAACATTGATCACAGAGCAGAATATCGAATGGCACGTCGGTTTGTGTCATCAGCCGCATTGCCTGTTCTGCATTCTCGGCCAGTGCCAGGTCGTGGTAGCCATAGTTTCGTAGCAGGCATTGGGTGGCCAGCAATTGAAAGGGGTGATCCTCCACCAACAGGATGCGAAGTTGTTCGAGCATGGTTTTTTCCATGGAATGGACAAGAGCCCTGAAGACGCTCCACCAGGGCGTGTAGTAAGAAGTTAATGGGCCCGCCAGCTATCGGGCGCAGGAGCAGGTCGAAAGACTGCGGTCAGGGCGCGCGATTATTCATCGCGGCGGGGAAGAACTTCGATCAGGCCGCTCTGTTCCGTGCGTAGGGCGATTCTTTGAAAAGTCGCCCTGGCCATCAGCCAGGGCTCCGATTTATTGCGGGCTGGAGCGGCCGGTCATCTCGCGGGCCATCTCGCTGGCGTAGCTGTCAGTCATGCCGGCGATAAAGTCGATCATGCGCAGGAAGGACGCGTGCAATGACCAGGAGGGATCCGGGGCGCTATTGCCCAACAGGTCGAGGATGCGTCGGTTCTTGAACGACGGGGTGCGACCGCCATGTTGTTCCAGGGCCGCGCCGCAGAAGGCATTCAAGAGGATTTCCAGGGTGGTGTAGGCGCCGATCTCATGCAGGGTCTTGCGCTTGTCCTGGAAGATCTTCTTGCGGGCCATGTCCTTGGCATCCAGCACGCAGCGCTTGGCCGGGCCGTGCATATGTTCCACCAGGTCCCCCGGCAGGGTGCCGGCCAGCAGCGCGTCCTGTTGTTCGACGAACGCCCGGGCCGCGGCGTTGGTCAGGTGTTCGATGGCCTTGCCTCGCAGGATCGCCAGCTTGCGTCGCCGGGAATCCAGCGGGCCGAGTTGCCGATAGGTTTGCGGCAAGTCGTCGCCCACCAGGTCCAGCAGCAGTGACTCGACCTCGGCGTATTCCAGCAGCTCCATTTCCAGGCCGTCTTCGAGGTCGATCAACGCGTAGCAGATATCGTCAGCCGCCTCCATCAGGTACACCAGCGGGTGCCGGGCCCAGCGTTGTTCTTCCAACTGCGGCAAGCCGAGCTTCTGGGCGATCTGCTCCAGGATCGGCAGTTCGCTCTGGTAGCAGCCGAACTTGTGTTTCTTGTAGCCCAGGGAGTCGGCGTGGCGGGCGGTCCAGGGGTATTTCAGGTAGGTGCCCAAGGTGGCGTAGGTCAGGCGGGTGCCACCATCAAACTGGTGGTATTCCAGTTGCGTGAGTACCCGGAAGCCCTGGGCATTGCCTTCGAAATTGAGGAAGTCATTGCGTTCGGCGCTGCTCATGTCATCCAGCCAGCCACGGCCTGAAGCTTGCTGGAACCAGTGCCGGATCGCGTCCTCGCCGGAATGGCCGAAGGGTGGGTTGCCGATGTCATGGGCCAGGCAGGCCGACTGCACCACCATGCCCAGGTCGCTCGGGTCGCACCAGTCGGGCAGGGCACTGCGGATGGTCTCGCCCACGCGCATGCCCAGGGATCGTCCCACGCAACTGACTTCCAGGGAGTGGGTCAGCCGGGTGTGGATGTGATCGTTGCTGGTCACCGGGTGCACTTGCGTCTTGCGGCCCAGGCGGCGAAACGCACCGGAAAAGATGATGCGGTCATGGTCTTTGTGAAACGGACTGCGCCCCAGTTCTTCCGGGCTGTGCAGGGGTTTTCCAAGGCGTTCGCGGGTAAGCAGGGTGGGCCAATCCAAGGCGGGTACTCTCCGTGCGGTGAATGACGGCTCCCAGCTTCCCGGTTCAGCCAGGCCTTCGCAAGCGAAAAACTACAGGCCGGCGGCGTCGATATCGATTAACAGCAAGCGCTGACCATTATCAAAGAATTGTCCGGCAGTCAGGCAGTACTGGTTGGTCGTGGCATCGCGATAGGTTGAGGACAGGGTCAGCCGCCGCTCCTCCCAACCCTCGGCCAGCAGATGATAAAAATACGGACGCCATGACCAGTTGTGGCCCAGGTAGCGGCTGTCGGCTTGCCAGGCGCCCTGGTGCCATTCGAAGTTGGGTGTCAGTTGCGTGCCATGCCGGTCGCACTGGTAAAAACGCAGCAGCCAGGGAAACGCCGGCAATTGCGGCAGGTGGCTCAGCGGTGCGCGGGTGTGGGCCCAGGTTTGCAGGATCTGCATCAGCTCCGCCAGTTGCTGGCGCAGTTGCATGATCCGGCCACGTTCGGCGAGCTTCTGTTGGACATAGCCGGTGCGCAACTGGGCGAAGCGCGGCACGAATGCGTCGGTGTCGAACCAGTCCAGTTGGGCCTGGGCGAACAGGTAGCCCTGGACATAACGCGAACCGCATTCCAGGGCGAAATTCAGTTGGGCCTCGGTTTCCACCCCTTCGGCGATGATCCAGCAGCCGGTTTTTTCCGCCATTTGCGCCAGTGCCCGTACCACCTCACCGCTCGGGCCACCGCGGGCCGCGGCCTGGAACAGGCGCATGTCCAGCTTGAGAATGTCCGGCTGCAAGGCCAGCACCCGGTCCAGCTGCGAATAGCCGGCGCCGAAGTCATCAATGGCAATCCGCGCGCCGGCCTCGCGGTAGCGCTCGACGACTTCGGCCAGGCGCAGGATATCGCCGCCCAGTTCAGTGATCTCGAACACGATGCGGCGCGGGTCGACGTTATGCAGTTGCAATTGCTTCAGGCTCGGCAGCGCCTGGCCCGGGCGCAGGCGGGTGATCCAGCGTGGCGAGATATTCAGGCTGAGGAACCACTCCTGCGGGGCTTCATGCAGGCGGCTCAGGGCATTGTCACGGATCTGCCGGTCCAGGCGGCGCAAGGCCA
>NZ_JACARK010000346.1:0-10018 GCF_013386655.1 Pseudomonas sp. K5002
CTCGCCGGTGCCGCAGCCGCAGATATCCACACGGACTTACGCGGCCGCCCCGCCGGAACAGGCCCGCCCGGCCCCGGCAGCCGCGCCGATGGCTCGATTCTCCGTGGCTCCGCAGGCTGACAGTGCGCCTCAGGTGCAGGCAGAAGTCGCGGGTTCGCTGGCGGATGAGCCGGTGGCGAAGATGAGCAAGCGCGCGGCTGTTGTGCTGCCGTCATTGGAGCAAGGGCTGCAGGAGATCCTGCGGTTGCGGCAGGCGGGAGAGGCGAAGGCGGCGGATGAGAAGCTGCTGGAGTTGCATAAGCGCTTTCCCAAGGAGGATCTGCCGGCGCGGTTGGAGGCGTTGAAAAATCCTTGAGGTGGAGGTCGCCAGCCGGTGGTTGACGAGAGACTTCCGGCCTTTATAATCATTCGCAACACGGCCCCTGTCGGTTGATGCGCTTCGGTGCAGCAATTGCTCAGGGGTTTTTTATTGCCTTGATTTTTTCGATTACCAATCGCGCTCCTGCCAGTGGTGATCCACTCCCATGCCCTCCAAATTCAGATCAAGGTGGGACAAGTCTGGAAAGTCATTCTCCAATAGTGCTTTCAGCCGTCGTCCCCAGCTTGATGACGGATTGATGATATTCATCAATTGGTGAGTGAGGCTTTAGATCGCTCTGTAGCGATCATTCCGCGGGCTATTAATATCTCAAGTTGGTCCTGGTAGCTCTGCCAAGGCTTAGGTTAACCCTGGATCATTGGTGCATCACTTTAGGCATGTGCGAGTTCCTCCAGCTTGAAATCGATGCAAGCGCCCGCCCTTCTATGTGTGGCGTCACTCGGGCTTTAACTTTGCTGTTCGAGGAACTTATGGTCAGCCAGAAAACTGCTACTTTATTTGCATCTTCCTCCTTATCTTGCGCCCACAAAAAAAGCCCCAGGCCTTTCAACCTGGGGCTTTTTCATCTGTATATGGTGCCCCGGCGGGATTCGAACCCTATTCAATGACCTAGTAATTTAAGGCCTTACGCCTAGCGTGAAATATGGGGGATACAAGCTGGGATACGGCGCAATTTTAATCTTGGGTGAGAAGAGCCAGCGCATGCGCCATGATGAAGGGCGGTGGTAAAGCATTTCCAATCATCAGGGCGATCGCTTCTTTGCCATGCGCTGCATCGAATCGATACCCCATAGGAAACCCTTGGAGCAGTGAAGCCTCCCGAAGAGTAATGGTCCTATTCTCTTCTGGATGAAGAAAGCGTCCTTTTGATGGGTTAATGCAACCGCTAGTAATGGTAGGCGAGACCTCATCCCAAGCCATTCTTCCATATACGTCCCTGAAACCATCACTTCTGAGATGGCAGGCCAGTTGGTACTCAACTGGCAACTGAGCACGACTTCCGCCATTTTTAGGAATAAGGGCGATGAGTCTTTTAACTGCTTCAGACCGTTTTTCTGGAATAGTATGAATGGCATCTGAACTTAAGAGGGGCGTCTCTATTTGCGCTATGACATCTCTAACAAGTAATTTTTTATTGCTTTTTTCCGCAAGTTTAGGGGTGCCCGCTCTAGATGCGAGTAGTATCAGTCTCTTACGACGCTGTGCTACGCCAAAGTTTGCTGCGTCAGCGACTTCGAATGTAGTGTTGTATCCTAGCTTCTTTAAGTTAACTATTAATTGGGTAAAGCGTGGATCTTTCGCCAATGCTGGGACATTTTCCATCATGACATTTTTTGGCAGCAACTCCTCAACATATCTCTGGAACTGAAGTATCAAATCATTACGTGGATCTTCAACTGAGTTCGATCGATTTCGCGTTCTTAAGCGTGAGAAACCTTGGCACGGTGGGCAGCCAGCAAGGAGATCGAGTTCGCCGCACTTTATACCGAGATCAGAAAGAACAGTGCTTGTGGGTATGTCTCGAATATCGGACTCATAAAGCTGAACTTCAGGATGGTTCAATTTGTAAGTCTGTTGCGCTTTTGGGGCTACTTCAATGGCGCCCAAAACATTATACCCTGCTTGTTTTAGACCTAATGTCAGGCCGCCACATCCACTGAAGAGATCAATTGCAGTTGGCTTTTGCATATAATGTTTAGAACCTTCGTGATGTGGTCGTCTTTCAAAGTTTGTCATTGTATCCCTAATCACTATTCAGTTGCTACCCACTTTTTAAGAATTTTAGTTATTTGTGTTATGTGTGGGTTGTCATTGCATTTGTTAAGTGCATAACGTGCCACGCCAATGGAGTTTTCTGCTGTTTGATCTAAACCAATCTGTGCTCTAAGTTCATCTTTTGCTTTTGCACTTACGGTAAATTTACGTTTCTTTTCTGTAAGGCACTCATAGACAATTGCGTCTGGACAGCACAGAGGAATGTATTCTAAATAAGAGTTCATCCAATCTAGATATTGCAGGTGATTTTGAATGTGCCGTTCTTGAATACCTTTTTTATCATTTCCGCCATTTTTTGTGAAGCTAGGAGAGCATCCAACTTCGGACTTAATGATTTCAGGTAGATCTGTTTGCATTGCTTGAGTAATATTTTTACTCTCGCTGAATACGTCGACTTTCTTTTTGTCACCGTCGAGGTAAGCAAAGACTTTTGAGCCTGCTTGCAGCATCGCTGGTACCTGGCGTGACAAGATTGCCTCTGCTCCACCAGGAAAAATTCTTATGTCCAGAGCATTTTGCTCACCCTCATGAAGGTCCTGTGCGGCTCTTTCTAAAACAATTTTAGCCATTGCGTCTTCGACAAGAATAGTCTTTTTCTTTTCCAGAGTTCGACCGAGGCGGTTTAACGCAATATATGGAGAGCTACTGTTTATTATGTGCGTTTTGCCTTGGCCGTTATCTTCAAATACTTTTATAGCATTTTCAGGCAAATCCTCGATGAAGTCTATTGCATGAGTAGATATCACGACTTGGAGGTGTTTTTTCAGAATTTGCTCAAGTAAAAAAGCCAAAAGCTCTTTTTGTGCGCCTGGATGAAGTGATGTCTCTGGCTCGTCCAATAGAATGAGTGAGTATCGGGGCGCAGATAGTACCTGTGTGACAATACTTACCACCGATATTTCTCCACTTCCCGCGAACGCCTCTGAGTACTGCCGTCCTCGTTCGAAGATGACGCTCGTGTCTTTTCCTCGTTGAGTAGGATAAAGAGAGTGCTTGATAAGTCTTGCTGAAGAGTACGAGCGTCCGAGGATGAGCGATATGGCATCCAATTCAACTTGCTTTAGCATGCGATTTTCAAAAATTCGCTCCCTTCCACCTCCCAAGTGCCAACTTTGAAGATCTTGATCGATTGCGCGTCTTAGCTTGTTGGCCCCCCATTGCATCTCTGCATATTTTTCTGTTTGACTATCGTCCTTGTCGCCAAAATTAAAGTTTCTGTCAAAAGCACCAATATTGAATTTTGAGTTTATATAGACGACTTCTCGAATAACTGGATTCCATCTGTCGGTACTTTTTCTGTCAAATTCTTCGGCCGGTATTTCAGACATTCCGTCATTTTTTGATACTTTTGTGGGTTCCCAATATTCATATGCTCTTGCTTTGTTGTGTATGCGAGCTTTTCGAGTTTCGACAGGCCCATTTACACCCTCATGCCAATGACCATAAACGTATCGTGGCGGGTCTCGGACCACTTTAACTTCAATTGGATCTACGGCCGTTGCGAACCAATATTTTGCGGTGCTTTGGCCCTCCGGCATCCCATATAATGCATGGAGCACGGAGCTCTTGCCTATACCGTTTGCACCTACTAATGCAGTGAGTGCAAATGGGAAGTCCAATTCGGCATTTCTTTCAAGACCTTTAAAATTTGGAAAACGTGCGTGTGTTATGTAATTTAAAAGCGGCGCACCTGGTTTTAACTTTCGAACTGAGTCAGTTAATTCCTTGATGGTTTTTACGGCCATTTTTCTTCCTTGGATAATATTATCTAAATTAGCGGGTATGGTTTGGGTGGCCGCCGCTTTTATCTGCAAGCCTGAGGGGCCTTGAAATTAGCCTCACGGTGCAGGGTTTTGCAGGCTTTATCTCATGCCTAAAGGGCCATGCCTAGCCACTGGCTACGAGTTCTTGACCTTACTGAAGGAGTGCGGAAAAAACGACACGTTTAGCCCGCAGGTGTGGTGGGGGGACAACGGCGCGCGCCGGGTGGAGCGCCAGCTGGCCAGTGGTGGTTTTCCTAAACAGTGGGATCAGTTGCGTCATTGCTGCTCACGTGGCTACCGGATCGCGTCGCCACCGATCTGTCATTTGCATTCTTGCTGACAGGGGGAATCAGTCAGGAGGAGACGTCGGCTAAGAACTCAAGGACTGCAACTGATCCGTAGCGGCCACCTACTGGAGATTCTGACCGGCCAGCTTCAATGCCTCAGATGCTGAGCACGCGGTCAATCAGCTTTGCATTTCTCTTTCTGCCCGGCACTGTTCAGCATGCCAGTTTTGCCAGGTTGACAACTCATTTTTAAATGTTTCTGAGCAAACCAGTCTGGGCCGGATCAAGTGCACATCACTAGCTTCCTCAGCAAAGACATAGCGATCAGCATGCTCAATGATCATCTTCCGTATCAAGCTAGCCGTCTTAACATCAAGTGTGGTACCTCGCGGCCACACTTGGTTACCGATGCAGGTGTAGAGTAAGTGCTTCGGACTTAGGGGCAGGAGTATGTCTCCATTATTGACTCCCCACCCACCACCAAAATCATAGTTCTTCGAGTCCTGAAAATTAAGACGTATAAGCGGGTTGTCAGATGTGGGCCATGACATACCATCCGGAGCATGCAAGATAGTCCATTTGTGAGTTGGTAAGCGGCCTAGCGTTTTGGTTAACAGGTGCCTCATTTGCCAAATCCACAATCGCCTTCCCACAACGGTTTCTGCTTTTACTTGACCGTCTCCATCCGGGAGAGTCTCGATGGATATTTTGAAGAGAGGGGGGGCAACGCTTTCATCCGAAGATATTGGGAATGGTTGGTTCCTCTGAGCGGCCTGCTCTATTTTAAGGACGGAACGTTGCATGCTTTCATCCATTAATGTCTGCAATGTCTCGTTCTGTCGGCGTATGAACTGTCTCAGACGAGCCGGAGTGCGCACGTCTAGGGCAACCGCGAACCGCACCAGCCGTCTCCAGTGCTCGGGCAGCATCCGATCTTCTCGAACAACTCGACGGATAGCTTCCTCCGCAGGATTTTCAAATTCATTGTCGAGCCAGCGTTCGAACTCGTCTGTTTCTTCCTGCCCTGCAAGGTAGGTGTAGAGGTGTTGGTGAAAGGCAATTCCTTTCAGCGACTGTTTTTTCCACAGGGGAACATTATCGCTAGGAACCAATAGCCGATAAGTGAGGATTTGGCCCTTATTAGCCCACTGCTTCAGGTAAAGCTTGGGCACGTAATGGTTGTCTTTACGCAGTTGCTGCATCGGCGCATTTTCCCGTTGTGAAGGGAGAGGTCCAGTCAGGGCAATCATATATGCTCAGTGCCGCCGGGCTGGCAACCACTGCCATAGGCCCTTGTGACTCTGTACTCCTTAAACAACCGCGGTTTCTAATTGGTGAAGCTCACGATAATAAGCTGGTATTTACGGCCAACCGCTTTTGGTCCTGCGTTGCTATTTCCTTGCGATACTTGGCTGCTTTTTTCCTGGTCAGTGCGCCACTGACTTCGGGGTAGCCATCTAGGCCAAGTCAGCTCAATTTGGCTGCTTGTTTTTTATATCGAAGCTGCCAGGACTTCGGGCCATCCCGCTTCACGCGCAGATACAGGCCATTACCGTCGAGCTCGCGATATTCCAAGGTCTCGGGTTCGAGGTGGCCAGTGCAATGTCACTGAGTGGCCTGCGTTTGATTTCTGACCGTTTCACGCCCGTGTATCCCCTCTGTTCTAGATACGCCGTGCAATACACAGAGCTACAGCATGAGGGAGATAAAGGTAGACAAGCCAGAAACAAGAAAGCCCGCACGGGGCGGGCTTCTTGGGGTGTTTCGTAGACTGTCTGAGACAGCCCGAGACTGCTATATGGTGCACCCGGCGGGATTCGAACCCACGACCCCTGCCTTCGGAGGGCAGTACTCTATCCAGCTGAGCTACGGATGCTTGTGCGGGCGACATCATACCCATGTCGACCTTGGGCGTCCATGCCGCTTTTCGGCCTGCTGCCAGTAGGATTAGGCGCTGCCGAAGCCCTGTACCGGGCATCTCGACGAATTGCGGTTGAACTCGCCCGAAACACGCTGATCAGAAAAATCGAGCAAATGCGCCGTTTTCGTTCTTTTTTTCGAACAGACTATTGCCCTGCACCCCCATTGATCCTAGGATTCGTTTGAGATTTCAAACGCTCCTGCCTGGGTGCTGAACCGCACATTTGTCCTTTCGTGCGCTATTTACGTGCTTGCGCCCAGTGAATGATTTCCCTGACGGCAGCCCTCAAGGCGCCTTTCAACAACTCTAATTCGCTCCGCGCGTGCGCGGTGCTGTTAAGGAAAGCCGACATGCAGCTCAAAGACACCCAGTTGTTCCGCCAGCAAGCCTTCATTGATGGCGCTTGGGTCGATGCGGACAACGGTCAAACGATCAAGGTCAACAACCCCGCTACCGGCGAAATCCTCGGTACCGTGCCAAAAATGGGCGCCGCCGAAACCCGTCGCGCCATTGAAGCAGCTGACAAGGCCCTGCCGGCCTGGCGTGCACTTACCGCCAAGGACCGCGCCAACAAGCTGCGCCGCTGGTTCGAGCTGATCATCGAGAACCAGGATGACCTGGCTCGCCTGATGACCCTGGAACAAGGCAAGCCGCTGGCCGAAGCCAAGGGCGAAATCGTTTACGCCGCTTCGTTCATCGAGTGGTTCGCCGAAGAAGCCAAGCGCGTCTACGGTGATGTGATTCCCGGCCACCAGCCGGACAAGCGCCTGATCGTGATCAAGCAACCAATCGGCGTTACCGCTGCCATCACGCCGTGGAACTTCCCGGCCGCGATGATCACCCGTAAAGCCGGCCCGGCCCTGGCTGCCGGTTGCACCATGGTGCTCAAGCCTGCGTCGCAAACCCCATTCTCCGCGTTCGCCCTGGCTGAACTGGCCCAGCGTGCCGGGATTCCGAAAGGCGTGTTCAGCGTGGTCTCCGGCAGCGCCGGCGATATCGGCAGCGAGCTGACCAGCAACCCAATCGTGCGTAAGTTGTCCTTCACCGGCTCCACCGAAATCGGTCGCCAGCTGATGGCCGAATGCGCCAAGGACATCAAGAAGGTTTCCCTGGAACTGGGCGGCAACGCGCCGTTCATCGTGTTCGACGACGCAGACCTGGATAAGGCCGTCGAAGGCGCGATCATTTCCAAGTACCGCAACAACGGCCAGACCTGCGTCTGCGCCAACCGCCTGTACATCCAGGATTCGGTGTACGACGCGTTCGCCGAGAAACTGAAAGTGGCAGTGGCCAAGCTGAAGATCGGCAATGGTCTGGAAGAGGGCACCACCACCGGCCCGCTGATCGACGAGAAGGCCGTGGCCAAGGTTCAGGAGCACATCGCTGATGCCCTGAGCAAAGGCGCGACCCTGTTGGCTGGCGGCAAGGTGATGGAAGGCAACTTCTTCGAGCCGACCATCCTGGTCAACGTGCCGAAAGATGCTGCCGTGGCCAAGGAAGAAACCTTCGGCCCACTAGCGCCGCTGTTCCGCTTCAAAGACGAAGCCGAAGTGATCGCGATGTCCAACGACACCGAGTTCGGCCTGGCTTCCTACTTCTATGCCCGCGACCTGGGCCGTGTGTTCCGTGTGGCTGAAGCCCTGGAATACGGCATGGTCGGCGTCAACACCGGGTTGATCTCCAACGAAGTGGCGCCGTTCGGCGGCATCAAGGCTTCGGGCCTGGGCCGTGAAGGCTCCAAGTACGGGATCGAGGATTACCTGGAAATCAAATACCTCTGCCTGGGCATCTAAGCCCGGCAAGGCATTGTTGCAAACGCAAAGGGCACGAGAGCGCTGTCCCTTTGCGTGTTTCACCCCGTTATTCGTAGTGGCCGGGAAAGCTGTGGCAGTCGATCATCGCATGCTGCCGTAGTTGCCTCCCCGCCACGTATTCCTTGGACCACGCCACCCGATGAGTGGCGAATGAGGACTTTATGAGCAAGACCAACGCATCCCTGATGAAACGCCGCGAAGCCGCTGTACCACGCGGTGTTGGCCAGATTCACCCGATCTTCGCCGAGTCGGCGAAGAACGCCACCGTGACCGACGTTGAAGGTCGCGAGTTCATCGACTTCGCCGGCGGTATCGCCGTGCTGAACACCGGCCACGTGCACCCAAAAATCATCGCCGCCGTGACCGAACAGCTGAACAAGCTGACTCACACCTGCTTCCAGGTACTGGCCTACGAGCCGTACGTTGAGCTGTGCGAAAAAGTTAACGCCAAGGTGCCGGGTGATTTCGCCAAGAAAACCCTGCTGGTCACCACCGGTTCCGAAGCGGTAGAAAACGCCGTGAAGATTGCCCGTGCCGCCACTGGCCGTGCCGGCGTGATCGCGTTCACCGGCGCCTATCACGGTCGCACCATGATGACCCTGGGCCTCACCGGCAAAGTGGTGCCGTACTCGGCCGGCATGGGCCTGATGCCAGGCGGCGTGTTCCGCGCGCTGTTCCCGAACGAACTGCACGGTGTGAGCGATGACGACTCCATCGCCAGCATCGAACGCATCTTCAAGAACGATGCCGAGCCGCGTGATATCGCTGCCATCATCATCGAGCCGGTGCAGGGCGAAGGCGGTTTCTACGTCGCGCCTAAATCCTTCATGAAGCGCCTGCGCGAACTGTGCGACAAGCACGGCATCCTGCTGATCGCCGACGAAGTGCAAACCGGTGCCGGCCGTACCGGTACTTTCTTCGCCATGGAACAGATGGGCGTTGCCGCCGACCTGACCACCTTCGCCAAATCCATCGCAGGCGGCTTCCCGCTGGCCGGTGTATGCGGCAAGGCTGAATACATGGACGCCATTGCGCCAGGTGGCCTGGGCGGCACTTACGCTGGCAGCCCGATTGCTTGCGCCGCGGCCCTGGCCGTGATGGAAGTGTTCGAAGAAGAGCACCTGCTGGACCGCTGCAAGGCTGTGGGCGAGCGCCTGGTGACCGGTCTGAAAGCTATCCAGGCCAAGTACCCGGTGATCGGCGAAGTGCGTGCCCTGGGCGCGATGATTGCGGTCGAGCTGTTCGAAAATGGCGACAGCCACAAGCCGAACGCCGCTGCTGTCGCTTCCGTGGTGGCCAAGGCGCGTGACAAGGGCTTGATCCTGCTGTCCTGCGGCACCTACGGCAACGTGTTGCGCGTGCTGGTTCCGCTGACTTCGCCGGACGAGCAGTTGGACAAAGGCCTGGCGATCATCGAAGAGTGCTTCTCCGAGCTGTGATCAAAAGTTGACCTGATCGACAAAAAACCCGCTTAGGCGGGTTTTTTTGTGCCCGATGAACGGTATTCAGCCGTTGTTCATTGTACGCAGGCGGCTCCTTTGTCTAAGGTGCTGGTATTGCCGATGGAGCGTGCTGGATGACTGCTGTTGATTTACCGGCTGTACCCCGTGTGTTGATTGCCGAGGCCGACCCTTGGTCCCGAGATCTGCTCAAGCAGGTGTTGCTGAATGTGCGCTGTGACGCACGGCTGGATGTGTGTGCCGATGGCCAGCGGGCCACCGAGTTGCTGCGTGACAAACCCTATGACCTGATCATTGCCGATTGGGAGCTGCCCGGCGTCGATGGCCTGAGCCTGCTGCGCAGTGTGCGCCTGCAACGGCGTACGCCGCTGTTGCCGTTTATCCTGCTGAGTACCCGCAACGACAGCGCCAGTGTGCGCGAAGCCTTGCCCCTGGCACCGACCGCGTACCTGACCAAACCCCTGAACATGGAAAGCCTGACCCAGCGCCTGCAGGACTTGCTGCTGAACGAAGGTGAGACGGTGTATTGCGAAGTCCCGGCCCTGGCGCCGGGCATGACCTTGCCGGTGTTTCTGGAGCGCCGCCGGGAAGCCTCCGACGGCGCGCCGCTGCGGGTCG
>NZ_JACARK010000347.1:0-5006 GCF_013386655.1 Pseudomonas sp. K5002
ATCGCGCAAGGCACTGGCCACCGCCTTGGCCATGCCGCCGCTGCCGCGCAGGGCGAAGGTCGAGTCCTTGGGCACCTGGTGCTTGTGCAGCAGTTGCTCGATGGCGATGTAATCGGTGTTGTAGGCCTTCAAATGCCCGTCGGTGTTGACGATGGTATTGATTGACGCAATGGCCCGCGCCGAATCGTCCAGCTCATCCACCAGGGCAATACAGGCTTCCTTGAACGGCATCGACACGCCACAACCCCGAATGCCCAAGGCCCGAATGCCACCGACGGCGCCCGGCAGGTCCTGGCTACTGAAGGCCTTGTAGTAGAAATTCAACCCCAACTGCTCATACAGGTGGTTATGAAAGCGCAGGCCAAAGTTCCCTGGGCGCGCCGACAGTGACATGCACAGTTGGGTGTCCTTGTTGGGGTTCATCTGCATCGGTAACTCCTTGAAGCCATTCCAGAGGCGGTTTCGGATAGACGGAATACCCGCGCCGGCGGGTTCTCATGGATCATACGCACTGTGCCCGGCCACTTGTGTAAGCCAACCGATACAGACCTTACACAACCTTTACCTATCGGCTGTGCTGTTTTTTAGAAATACGCTGTCTTAAAAGTATCCCCGCGACAATCCTTGAGTCGATTGATTGCAGACCATGAGCGCAGGGGCTAACCGAGGAATGACCATGATTCGTAAACTCCCCAAGATCGCCTTGCTGATCGGCGCACTCGCTATGGCAGGACAGGCCTCCGCCCACGGTGGTGGTTGGGGTGCTCCGCTCGCACTGGGAGCCGTTGTTGGTGCAGTGGTAGGCGGCTCGATCGTCGCCAGCCAATCGCGGCCGGTCTACGTGCAACAACCGGTGTATGTCCAGCCGCAGCCGGTGTATGCCGCTCCGCCGCCGGTCTACTACGCACCGCCACCGCCTGTGTATGTGCAACAACAGGTTTATTACCGCCCGGCGCCGGTCTACTACGGCCCACCGCGCGGCTACTACGGCCCTCCACACGGCTATTACGGTCGCGGCTGGTAAGCCTCAACTGACACACCTGAACAGGCTCCGCCCTAAAAGCGGGGCCTTTTTTTGGCCTGCAGGTCTGAATAAATCTCGCCAAGGTCGTTATAAGGACAATGGCTGTGGCCAAATCCCACATCATTGATCTCAATAGGCGCTTGCCCGAACGGGGCCTGCGCTGTCATGTTTGTGTCTCAAAAGGCTTCCACTATCAACACTGTCCGACCAATAACAACAAGGACGATTGCCCATGCCCACGCAAAACCCACATCGCACCGCCGGCCTCTGCACCTCGAGCAAGGTCTATAGCGTACTGACGGAGCTCAAGGCCCTGGAAGGCCATCGCAACGCCAAGTTCCTGTCCTTGCTGACGGAAAACCTGGTGCGCAAGGGCCTGCTCAGTGAACAGGAAGTGGTGCATATGCTCGACCAGGTGGTCGACTGACTGAGGGTCGCTCGATAACAGTGATGTCGACTATCGAGCAGGTTGATTTTCCCTGAAGGCCTACGCACCGTAATGTCACCTCCATAGCGTATCGGAGGTCATCATGCCCACTATTCAAATCATGTCTGTCATCGGCAGTGCCGTTCCCGCCTCTCTCCGGGAGCTGGGTCTACTCGCCTGCTGGTACCTGGTACGCGATGGCGAAGCCATCAGCGGCCCACTCACTTCATTACCGGCCGCCCAGGCCCTGTCGGTCAAAATGGCGCATTGCTTTCATGCCTAAGGCAGTTGCACCCGCGGTTTGGTTTCCACAAACAGCGCCCAGCTGGACATGAACAACGCAGCAATCAGTGGCCCGATGACAAAGCCGTTCAAGCCAAAGATCGACAGGCCACCCAACGTTGAGATAAGGATCAGGTAATCCGGCATGCGGGTGTCCTTGCCCACCAGGATGGGCCTTAGCACATTGTCCACCAGCCCGATCACAAATACCCCGAACAACCCGAGCACCACGCCCTGCCAGATCGACCCGCTCAGCAGGAAGTACGCCGCCACCGGCCCCCACACAATCCCCGCGCCCACCGCCGGCAGCAGCGACAGAAACGCCATCAACACCGCCCAGAGCAACGCGCTGGGAATGTCCAGGAACCAGAAGATCAAACCACCCAACGCGCCTTGCGTGACCGCTACCAGCACGTTGCCTTTCACCGTGGCACGCACCACCCGGTTGAACTTCAATTGCAGGCGACGCTTCTGCGGTTCGGCCAGCGGCACCGCGGTGCGCACCTTGCGCACCAGCTCGGGGCCATCGCGCAGCAGGAAGTACAGCAAGTACAGCATGATGAAAAAACTCACCAGGAAATCAAACGTGCCCTGGCCGAAGCTGAACGCCTGGGTCGCAAAAAACTGGCTGCCCTGCATCGCACTCTTGACGATCTTCTCCCGCAGGCCTTCCAGGTTGCCCATGCCGAAGCGGTCCAGCAGATGCTGGAAATACGGTGGCAGGAAGTTCTTGAACTGCTCGATATACCCGGCAACGTCGAGCTTGCCGCTCTCGACGTTCTTGTAAAGCGTCGCGCCCTCCTGCACCAGCAAGGCACTGGTGATGATCACCGGCAGAATCGCGATTATCAGGCACACCGTCAGGGTTGCCAGGGATGTGAGATTGCGGTTCCAGCCAAAACGTTGCTGGAAGCGCCGTTGCATCGGCGCAAAGATGATCCCCAGGATCACCGCCCAGAACACCGCGCCGTAGAACGGCAGCAAAATCCAGATAAACGCGATGGTCACCAGGGCGAGCAGTAACAGCAGGGTTTTGAATTGCAGGTTGGTTTGGTTCATGTCCGGTCCATGTCTAAAACACCAGGCGCTCATGTGCGCCTTGATGTTTAGTCCACTGCAAATCCCGCGAGTGCCCTACTTATTAGACCTGGATCAATAAACTGCGCACCCGGCCCGGCTACCCTGCCGCCCTTTTGCGACCCGAACCCATGCCTCCCGTTATCGCCCCCGAACTGCTCGCCCCCGCCGGCACCCTGAAAAACATGCGTTATGCCTTTGCCTACGGCGCCGATGCCGTCTACGCCGGGCAACCGCGCTACAGCTTGCGGGTGCGCAATAACGAGTTCGACCACGCCAACCTCGCCCTCGGCATCCAGGAAGCCCAGGCCCAGGGCAAGCGGTTCTATGTGGTGGTCAACATAGCGCCTCACAACGCCAAGCTGAAAACCTTCCTCAAGGACCTTGCCCCGGTGATCGCCATGGGCCCGGATGCGCTGATCATGTCCGACCCGGGCCTGATCATGCTGGTGCGCCGGCACTTCCCGCACATGCCGATCCACCTGTCGGTGCAGGCCAATACGGTGAACTGGGCCAGCGTCGAATTCTGGCAGGCGCAGGGCATCTGCCGAATCATCCTGTCGCGGGAGTTGTCGCTGGAGGAAATCGACGAGATTCGCCAGCAAGTCCCCGCCATGGAGCTGGAAGTATTTGTGCACGGCGCGCTGTGCATGGCCTATTCCGGGCGCTGCCTGCTGTCGGGCTACATGAACAAGCGAGATGCCAACCAGGGCACCTGCACCAACGCCTGCCGCTGGAAATACCAGGCGACGCCTGCGGTGGAAAACGCCGCCGGCGACATCGTGCAGCACTATGCGCCCGAGCCGACCCTGGGCCTCGGTGCGCCCACCGACCAGGTGTTCCTGCTGCAGGAGGCCAATCGCCCCGACGAACAGATGCCCGCCTTCGAAGATGAACACGGCACCTACATCATGAACGCCAAGGACCTGCGGGCGGTGCAGCACGTCGAGCGGCTGACGCGCATGGGCGTGCACTCGTTGAAGATCGAAGGCCGCACCAAATCCCACTTTTACTGCGCCCGCACCACCCAGGTATATCGCCAGGCGATTGATGACGCGGTGGCCGGGCGCGACTTTGACCGGGGCTTGATGACCAACCTCGAATCCCTGGCCCAGCGCGGCTACACCGAGGGTTTCCTGCGCCGGCACGTGCACGATGAGTATCAGAACTATCAGAACGGCAGCTCGGTGTCCGAACGCCAGCAGTTCGTCGGAGAACTGACCGGTGAACGGCGCGGCGAGCTGGCCGAGGTCAAGGTCAAGAACCGTTTTGCCGTGGGCAATCACCTGGAACTGATGACCCCGGCGGGGAATTTCCACTTTAACCTGGGCTCATTGCACAACGCCAAGGGCGAGGCCATCGCGGTGGCGCCGGGTGACGGGCATACGGTGTATTTGCCGATCCCGGCGGAGATGGACCTGCGTTTCGGCCTTTTGATGCGCGACGTTTAACTTCGCCAGACACCTCAATGAGTGCGAGACAGCTTGCTGTGGTGAGGGAGCTTGCTCCCTCACCACAGCAAGCTCCCCCACCACAGCAAGCTCCCCCACCACAGCACTCTCCTTCACCACAGCAAGCTCCCCCACCACAAAAAGCAGGGCGTACGCGCAATAGGTTCATTTGCAAAGTAGAATTGGCGGTTCTGCGTACCGCCACCTTGTCTTGAGCGGTCACCCTCTTTTTTACGGAGATCGCCTTGCGTCTGTTTCACACCTCCGACTGGCACCTTGGGCAAAACCTGCACGGCCAGGAACGCGACTTCGAACACGCCTGCTTCCTCGACTGGCTGCTGGGCCAGTTGGGCCTGCATCGCCCTGACGTGCTGTTGATCGCCGGCGATATTTTCGACACGGTCAACCCGCCACTCAAGGCCCAGGAGCGGCTGTACGACTTCATCATCGGCGCCCATGAGCAAAACCCTGCACTGACCATCGTGATGATCGCCGGCAACCACGACTCCGGCTCGCGCATCGAACTGCCGGCACCGTTGATGCGCCGCCTGCGCACCCACGCATTGGGCCGGGTGCTGTGGTTGGATGACGGACAACTGGATGTCGAACGCCTGCTGATTCCATTGCCCGGTGCCGACGGTGAAATTGCCGGCTGGTGCCTGGCATTGCCGTTCCTGCGCCCGGCCGAAGTGACCGGCGCCCAACTGGGGGACGATTACCTGCGGGGCATCGGCCAGGTTCACGA
>NZ_JACARK010000348.1:0-7253 GCF_013386655.1 Pseudomonas sp. K5002
AGGGAGCTGCCGGTGGAAGAACTGCCGCTGTACCGCAGTTGGTGCCTGGTGCAGGCCAAGGCCAAGCGCCTGTCACCGGTGGCCCATGCATTCCTGGGCTTTATCCGCAGCGAGCGGCTGCAGATCAGCGCGCTGGCTGAGCGCTTCGCTGGGCAGCTGCGGGTGCCTGCCAGTGGAGTTCCGGATAGTCACTGATGCTCTGTTGCAATTGACGCTGATCGCAGCGGTCTTCAATTGCGCGACGGAAGGCCATGCGGCGCTGGTCTTCCTGCTGGCGGCGGGTCTTGACGGTGCTGTTGCTTTCTTCGTATTGCCGAGCCATTTCGAGTCTCCCAATGCGAGTAAGGGGAGTTCAGGATGGGCTCGGGCAATGACGGTTTAGCGGCATGGGGATGACAGGACGATGAATCTTGCGGGGCAGGACCCAATCAAAATGTGGGAGCGGGCTTGCTCGCGAATGCGGTGGGCCAGCCAGCATATTCAGTGACTGACACTCCGCATTCGCGAGCAAGCCCGCTCCCACAATGGGTCCGCGTACAAACTATCAGTCGTCGAGGGCTTTTACGGACTTGGGTGACAACCGAAGGCTGCGCAAGCTGCGCTTCACGCTCTTGAGGTGGTTGACCAGGCTCGGGCCGCGCGCCATGGCCACGCCCATGGCCAGCACGTCGATCACCACCAGGTGGGCGATACGCGAGGTCAGCGGCGTGTAGATCTCGGTGTCCTCGTGCACATCGATCGCCAGGTTGACGGTCGACAGCTCTGCCAATGGCGTCTGGCTCGGGCACAGGGTAATCAGGGTCGCGCCGCTTTCACGCACCAGGTTGGCGGTGATCAGCAAATCCTTGGAGCGGCCGGACTGGGAAATGCAGATCGCCACGTCGCTGGGCTTCAACGTCACCGCCGACATCGCCTGCATGTGCGGGTCGCTGTAGGCCGCCGCCGTCAGCAGCAAACGGAAGAACTTGTGCTGGGCATCCGCCGCCACCGCGCCGGACGCGCCGAAACCATAGAACTCCACGCGCTGGGCCTGGGACATGGCGGTCACGGCTTTTTGCAGCTCCACCGGGTCGAGCTTTTCGCGCACTTCCATCAGGGTGTGCAGGGTGGTGTCGAAGATTTTCAGGCTGTAGTCGGCGACGGAATCGTCTTCGTGGATCGCAAACTGGCCAAAGCTCGCACCGGCCGCCAGGCTCTGGGCCAGCTTGAGCTTCAAGTCCTGGAAACCGGAGCAACCGATGGCGCGGCAGAAGCGCACGATGGTCGGCTCGCTGATGCCCACGCTGTGGGCCAGGTCGGCCATGGAACTGTGCATCACGGCCGCAGGGTCAAGCAGCACGTGATCGGCAACCTTGAGTTCCGATTTGCGTAACAGGTGGCGCGACTGGGCGATATGTTGCAACAGGTTCAAAGGGCTGGACTCTTGTTATTGGCAGACGCCAGGGATGTAGCAAGCTTGTAGTTATACTACAAGAATTAACGATTTGCCCGTTCGATGCATCACTTAATCACGCTGCTGCCCGCTGATTCAGCGGGCAGGCTCGATGTAGCCCCGCGTGCGGCTTGGGCTCAACTATGGAAAATCGGCATTTTTTCGTAACAAATCCGCCAAGCCATCCGCTTCCACCGGCCGACTGATCAAATAGCCCTGCACCTCGTCGCACTGCTCATCCCGCAAAAAGTCCAGCTGCTGCTGATCTTCCACACCCTCGGCCACCACCTTGAGCGACAGCCCGTGGGCCATGGCAATGATGGCGCGGGTGATCGAGGCATCTTCGCGTCCCTGGCCCAGGCCGCGAATGAACGTCTGGTCGATCTTCACGTAGTCCACGGGGATGCGCTTGAGGTAACTGAGGGATGAGTAACCGGTGCCGAAATCATCAATCGCCAGCTTCACCCCCAGGTCGCGCAGTTGCTGGAAGGTCGAGATGATGTGCTCGACGCTGTCGAGCAGCTGGCTTTCGGTCAGTTCCAGCTCCAGGTATTGCGGATCAAGCCCGGTTTCTTCCAGCACCTGGCGCACCAGGCTGATCAGCTTGCCCTGGCGCAGTTGGTGCACCGACAGGTTGACCGACACCCGAATCGGCGCCAGCCCCTGGCGTTGCCATTCACAAGCCTGCCAGCACGCCTGGCGCAACACGAACTCCCCCAGCGGCACGATCAGGCCGGTTTCTTCGGCCAGCCCGATAAAGTCGCCGGGCGGCACCATGCCCCACTGCGGATGTTCCCAACGAATCAATGCTTCGGCCGCATTCAGCTTGCCACTGGCCAGGCACAGTTTGGGTTGGTAGAACACCGTGAGCTGGCGCTCATCAATCGCCTTGCGCAGCTGGTTTTCCAGCTGCAACCGTTCCAGGGTGCTGGCCTGCAGGCTGTCGGTGTAGAACTGGAAGTTATTACCGCCCAGGTGCTTGGCGTGCTGCATGGCCATGTTCGACTGGCTGACCAGCGCGGATATTTCCCGCGCATTGTCGGGCAACAGGCTGACGCCCATTGAGGCACTGACCACCAGCTCGTGCCCTTCCACCGTCACCGGCACCCGCAACTTGGCCAGCAACCGCGTGGCCACCCGCGCCAGGCTCGACAGGTTGCCGTAGGCGTCGAACAGCACGGCGAATTCATCGCCAGAGAGCCGCGCTATGGTGTCGGCTTCGGGCAAGGCGTTGATCAAGCGGCGGGCCATTTTCTGCAACAACTGGTCGGCCACTTCATGCCCGAGGCTGTCGTTGAGCAGCTTGAAACGGTCCAGGTTGATATGCAGCAAGGCCAGGCTGCGGCCACCCTGGCGCACCCGCTGATGGGCTTCGCGCAACCGCTCGCGGAACAGCGAGCGGTTGGCCAGCCCGGTCAATTCGTCGTAGTGCGTGAGGTAGCGCATGCGCTCCTCGGATTCGCGGCGCGCAGACAGATCGGCGAAGAAGCCCACGATATGGCTGACGTTTCCCCGAATATCCCGGACTACATTCAGTTGTAGCCATTGCGGGTAGAGTTCGCCGTTCTTGCGGGTCTCCACGAGCTCGCCCTGCCAGGTGCCGTGGCTGAGCAACGCCTGGCGGATCACCGGGAAGTGGCGCCGTGCGTCGCGGCTGCTGGGCAGCTCCACGACATTGCGCCCGATCATGTCGTCAATGTCGAAGCCGGTGACGCGGCTGAATGCCTGGTTGACGGCTATCAGCACGTAGTCCGGATCGAGGATCACAATGCCTTCGCTGGCCGCCTCGAACACCGTCGATGCCAGGCGCTGCTGTTCTTCCAGGACCTTGCCGGCGCTGATGTCGCGGCGGGTGCCGAGCATCCGCGTGACGCGTCCACTGGGCGAGCGCTCCACGGCGCGGCCACGGTCCTGGATCCATACCCAATGGCCATCGCCATGGCGCACCCGGTATTCCACCAGGTAGTCCTCGCTGCGGCCTTTAAGGTGCTCCACCAGCGCGCGCTTGAGCAGCGGCAAGTCGTCCGGATGCAGGCGTGGCTTGAGGTGGCTGAGCATCGCCGTGACGTATTCCGGCTCCAGGCCGAACAACTCCTTGAGCTGGGTATGGTGGACCTCATCGGTTTGCAGGTTCCAGTCCCACAGCCCCAGTTCGCTGGCCTGCAGCGCCATGGCCAGACGCGCCTCGCTTTTGCTCAGGGCCAGGCTCGCCGCGTCCAGTTCCTGACTGCGCTGATCGACGCGTTGCTGCAGGCCGATCTGTGCTTCGCGCAACTCTTGTTCGACCTGGCGCCGCTGCTCCACCTCACGCACCAGTTCCTGGTTCAGTCGCTCGCTGCGTTGCTGCGCTTGCTGCAGGTGCTCGATCAACGCCTGGTTCTGGAAGCGCCTGAGCAGCCCGCGCTGGATCAGGCGATTGACCTGCCATGCCACCAGGCTCAGGGATGCCAGCAGAATCAGGCCCAGGCAACCCCAGCCTTGCTGTTGCGGGTCGCCGCTCCAGAATAAATAGAGGATGGCCGGCACCAGGCAGGGCACGGCAAACGACAGGAAAGCCGGCAGACTGACGGCATAGGCCACACTGGCGGACAAGGTCGCCGCGCCGAGCAGGCCGAACACCCAGGCCTGTTGCGCAAAGCTGTCCACCGGTACCAGGGCGATGGCAGCACTGGCCAGCGTCAAGCCGCTGACGGCTGAGCCCAGCATGAACATGCGTCGCCAGATCGGTTGCGCCTGGCGGCTGGGCATGGCGGAATCGAACGCCGCCACCTGAATTACCCGCAAGGCCACCAGCGCCAGCAGCCATACCAGCCAAATGCTGTCCAGCAGATAGCGCTGCGGGCTCCAGAGCAACCAGGCGCAGACCAGTCCATTCACCAGCATTAATAAAGTAGGCAGCAGGGAGCCTTGGTAAAGCAGGCGCGTGCGCTCCACCGCCATCTCCATGGCGTAGTGCTTGCGGATAACCTGCGCCGGCGCCACGGAGGGTCCCGCCAGGTCAATGCTAAGGGTCATAGGCAGTGTTCTTATAATGGTGAGCCCGAAACGTCGACGGAGCATACACAAGCAAACGCTCGGGCCAAACTGCCCCAAGTCATAAAAACAGCGCGACAATCAGGCGCAAACCTTGGAGCCAGACAGCTTGAGTGAGACAGGGCGCGGGCTGTGGGCGATGACCGACCGGTCATCACCGTGAATAGATTGTTGCCTTATCCTGTGTCGACGCAGAAGTTTTCCCGTGACCACCCGGCATTGGGATTTGCCCGACTCCCCCGGGCACCCTAGAATGCGCCGATGCGCGATGATCTCTCTCTTTTGCTGAACTCCCTCAACGATGCCCAACGCCAGGCCGTAGCGGCCCCCGTTGGCCGTCAGTTGGTCCTGGCCGGTGCTGGCTCCGGTAAAACCCGAGTGCTGGTGCACCGTATCGCCTGGTTGATCCAGGTCGAGAACGCCTCACCGCATTCCATCCTGTCGGTGACCTTCACCAACAAGGCCGCTGCCGAGATGCGTCATCGCATCGAGCAGTTGATGGGCATCAGCCCGGCCGGCATGTGGGTGGGCACCTTCCACGGCCTGGCGCACCGCCTGTTGCGGGCGCATTGGCAGGAAGCCGGCCTGAGCCAGACCTTCCAGATTCTCGACAGCGACGACCAGCAACGCCTGGTCAAGCGGGTGATCCGCGAGCTGGGCCTGGATGAACAACGCTGGCCGGTCCGTCAGGCCCAGTGGTTCATCAATGGCCAGAAAGATGAAGGCCTGCGCCCGCAACATATCCAGGCCAGCGGCGACCTGTTCCTGGCCACCATGCGCAGCATTTATGAAGCCTATGAAGTGGCCTGCCAGCGCGCTGGCGTCATCGACTTCTCCGAACTGCTGCTGCGCGCCCTCGACTTGTGGCGCGACAACCCGGGCTTGCTGGCGCACTACCAGAAACGCTTCCGCCACATCCTGGTGGACGAGTTCCAGGACACCAACGCCGTGCAGTACGCCTGGTTGCGCCTGCTGGCCAAGGGCGGCGACAGCCTGATGGTGGTGGGCGACGACGACCAGTCGATCTACGGCTGGCGTGGCGCGAAAATCGAGAACATCTACCAGTACAGCGACGACTTCCCGGACGCCGAAACCATCCGCCTGGAACAGAACTACCGCTCCACCGCCGGGATCCTCAAGGCCGCCAACGCCTTGATCGCCAACAACACCGGGCGCCTGGGCAAAGAGCTGTGGACCGACGGCGGCGAAGGCGAAGCGATCAACCTGTACGCCGCCTTCAACGAACACGATGAAGCGCGCTACGTGGTGGAAACCATCGAAAGCGCCCTGAAAACCGGCCTGGCCCGCAGCGATATCGCGATTCTCTACCGCTCCAACGCCCAATCACGGGTATTGGAAGAGGCCCTGCTGCGCGAGCGCATTCCGTATCGCATCTATGGTGGCCAGCGCTTCTTCGAACGTGCCGAAATCAAGAACGCCATGGCCTACCTGCGCTTGCTGGAAGGTCGCGGCAACGATGCGGCGCTGGAACGGGTGATCAACATTCCGGCCCGCGGCATCGGCGAGAAGACCGTCGAGGCGATTCGCGACCACGCACGCCACAGCGATGTGTCGATGTGGGAAGCGATGCGCCTGCTGATCGCCAACAAGGGCCTGACCGGCCGTGCGGCCGGTGCCTTGAGCGTGTTTGTCGAGCTGATCGAGAACCTGGCCGCCAAGTGCATGGAAATGCCCCTGCACCTGATGACCCAGACCGTGATCGAGCAGTCCGGCCTGATCGCCTACCACGAAGCGGAAAAAGGCGAGAAAGGCCAGGCCCGGGTAGAAAACCTTGAGGAACTGGTCAGCGCCGCCCGCGCGTTCGAAAACACCGAAGAAGACGAAGACCTGACGCCACTGGCGGCATTCCTCGGCCACGCTTCCCTGGAAGCCGGCGACACCCAGGCTGATGAGCATGAAGACAGCATTCAGCTGATGACCTTGCACAGTGCCAAGGGCCTGGAATTCCCCTACGTGTTCCTGGTGGGCATGGAAGAAGGCCTGTTCCCCCACAAGATGAGCCTGGAAGAACCCGGCCGCCTTGAGGAGGAACGCCGCCTGGCCTACGTGGGCATCACCCGGGCGATGCAGAACCTGGTGATGACCTACGCCGAAACCCGGCGCCTGTACGGCAGTGAGACCTACAACAAGGTGTCGCGCTTCGTACGTGAAGTGCCGAAAGGGCTGATTCAGGAAGTGCGCCTGTCCAACAGCGTCAGCCGACCGTTCGGCGGCGGCCAGCAGCAGAACTCCAGCAGCATGTTCGCTGGTTCGGAAATCCCCGAGACGCCGTTCAGCCTTGGCCAACAGGTCAAGCACGCGATCTTCGGCGAAGGCGTGATCCTCAACTTCGAAGGCGCCGGTGCCCAGGCCAGGGTGCAGGTGAACTTCGCCGAAGGCAGCAAGTGGCTGATGATGGGCTACGCCAAGCTCGAAGCAATCTGAAACAACTGTAGAACATGAAGGATGTTGCCCCACCCTTGTATTTGGCAGCGGTGGGGCCAATATCTGTAATAAGTCCTACAGACGATTCGGTATTGGCCCTACGCAAAAGCCCGAAACACTATGCCGCTAGCCACTGACATCACACCTGTGCAACATGGCGCGCGTGCAATCCACAAATGGGAATTCCCTTTATGAAACGTTTTCTTAGCATCGCCATGGCGTTGTGCATCGGCCTGACGATGAGCCTCGACGCCAACGCCAAGCGCTTCGGTGGCGGCAAATCCATGGGCTCGGCGCCGAGCCACCAGACCAGCCAAATGGCCCCATCCGGCGGCGGCATGGG
>NZ_JACARK010000349.1:0-11439 GCF_013386655.1 Pseudomonas sp. K5002
TCGGTGCTGTGCAGCGGCAGGCACCAGATCTCGCCCACCGGGTCACTCTTGCGGAACGTCTCGTACATCGACGCCAGCATCGAACCCTGGCCACCGATACGCTTGGCCATGGCCGCGCTCGATACCAGCACCAGGCTGCCGATTTCCGGGCTGGTGACGTTGTCGTTGACCTGGGCCACGATCAGCCGGCGCAGGGCCGACGACGCACTATTGGCCGCCGAATTGTCCATCTCGGCGTAGAACAGCGGCACACGAATGTCCGCCGGAATATGACTGAATCCGATCGCCATTACTTGGCTCCCTGTGTTTTTGCCGCCTTGACGGCTTTGGTTGTGATGTCGCCATCGGCCAGACGTCGACGCCACCAGGCGTTGTCCGGGACTTCGCGGCCTTCGGCGGGCAACAGATCGCCCGCCTCCGGGTCAGGTACGGCACGGCCGGAAACCGGCAGTACGGTGATGCGTTTGCTCATGGTTTTACCTCGGCAGAAAACGTCATTTCCAGGCGCCCGTCGGGGCCTGGGCGTTGCAGGTTGGGGTCGGCTGGGTCAATGGCATCGACCCGCACCGTCACCCCGTTGAAGGACGGCAAAGCGTCCAGTTCAAGCTCGAGCCAGGTTTCCGCCGGCTGCGTGCTGAGGTTGCGTCCCAACTGGCTCTCGAGAAAAAACCGCAGCCGGTACAACCCGCGAACCTTGCTGAGCAACAGCCATTCGCCAGCGTCGTACTGGATGGGCTCGTAGAACCCCTCGGGCCTGTAGCCCACCAGCGCCCGCCAGACCTCGGCGCGCAAGGCATGCAGCTGGTCCATCGCCTGGGCTTGCTGGCCCTCCGGCAAATCCAGCACCAGCACCACGCCAAAATGTTCGCGCAGGGGTTGGCGACTGCTGTTTTGCGCAGCGTTAGGGCTGGCCTTGTCACTGATCGGCGTCACGACCGCCTGGGGTGAGTCGAGCACTGGCAGGTTTTGCAGCGCGTCGAGGTCGAGGCCGGCGCCGATGTGTTGGTTGAACGATGGGCAGTGATCCCGAAGATGACTGACCAGGGAGGTGATCTTCATGGCATCTCACCGGGCAATAAAAAACCCGCAACGGCGGGTGGGTGAATGGGGATTATTGGAGGTGTCATTCAGGTGCGGACAACCCGCTCGCCTTGACTGTGCAGCGGTAGCTCTCTTTGCGCTTGCCGCTGGCCGTCACCGTATCGATCGACCAGCGCCCTTGCATGAAGCCGGGCCAGGTCTCATCCAGCAGTAACAGCCCTTCAGCCCCCAGCGCCGGATCGCCCGGGCAGACCACATTGATGACCAGACCTTCACGGCCAACCCTGCGCATCTCGCCTTCAGCCGCAGCCCGGGCTTCTTCTTCGCTTTGATAACGCTGCGACAGAATTTTGAACGGCGCGAAACCGACCTCTACTTCACGTTTTTTACCGGCAGATGCATCCCACCAGGACGCCTGACCACCATTGAATTTAGCGCGGCTTGTCTCGGTAAAGCTGGCACTGATGAACGCATGGTCGCCGGGGCGATTATCGCGGGTTACCGACAGCGGCACGTCTGGCAACACCTTGCCCGACAATGTGGTGATCTGGCCTTTGCGGCCCAGTACGTACAGCTCG
Source organism: Pseudomonas sp. K5002 (assembly GCF_013386655.1). NCBI lineage: Bacteria > Pseudomonadati > Pseudomonadota > Gammaproteobacteria > Pseudomonadales > Pseudomonadaceae > Pseudomonas > Pseudomonas sp. K5002. Next base: position 1,620 of record NZ_JACARK010000349.1, read on the forward strand.
TCAACCGGCTTGGCCACTGCATCAAAACGCCGGGCAAGCCGGGTCAGGAAGCTCATGTCGCTTTCATTGGTCTGGTCGATATGGCTGATCATCTGACCGTCCAGGTCCGGCGCCACGCGCGGTGAAAATCCATAGCGTGTCGTCAGTTGGCGAAACAGTGCGCCCAATGTGATCGGTCCATGGCTGGCGGTGCGACGCTGTTTGAATTCGTGCTCGTCAAACGGCGCCGCGGTGGCGACCAGTACCAGGCGCATGGGAAACAGGTATGGCGTGCGCTGAGTAATCTTGAACAGGCCTTTATCTACCAGGCCCGACTCGAGATACCCGACACGCAAACCGATCCTGCCGCCCAGATCGGGCAAGCCCTCAAGCCCTTCAATGTCGAGGGTCAGCTTGAGCTGGTCAGACACGAAACCCGCAGTGTCGGTATGTTCCCACTCCAGCAGTCGCTCGTTGAGCAACACGGCATTGGCCCCGTAAATCTCCACTACCGGTGTGAATCCTAGTGCCATGAATCCTCCTTAATCCCACGCCGAAACCGGACTTTTCGCCACAGGGCGCACGCTCAGTTCCGGCACGATCACGCCAATGCCGGCAGGCAATACCGCGCCATGCTCCGCAAGCTCGGGATTCAGGCTCCACAGTGCTTCCTCCGCCGCATCATCGCTGCGGCCCAGTTCACGGTAGAGCAGCAAGTTCACCGAGTCACCGGCAATACTTCGAACTTTACGCATTGACGAACTCCTCCAATGTCAGCGTCCAATTGATCAGCATCGCCGTGCCGTCGTCGATCACGTTAGCCTGCTTCTCGTCCACCGACTTGATCGTCCACAACCCCCAGTTACGACCTATGCCATCTACCAGCGGCAACGGCGTACGCATGGCTTGCAACGCACGAAGTTCATCCAGCCGCGCCATCCCTGTCGCCCGCGCCGCCTTGCCACCGAAGGTCAATGTCTCCAGGGCCTGGCCGGTCTGGCTGGATTTGGGTTTGCCGGCAATAATCTCCAGACTCACCCAACCACCACTGCTCACACGACCAAGCGTGTCGTAGGCAAACCCGCGCGACAGCCCGAAAATAAAACTACCCAACACCATTTGTTGTCGCATCACACCATTCCATCGGTCAGTGCTGCGTCGCGTCGCGTCGACAGCAGGTTGTCCATCGATAACGGCCTGAACTGCGCCTCGATCTGCTGCACCACGATTGCCGCCAGCTGTTGATAGTTGGCCTGCTCGGGCGCGGTGATGGTGATCTGCGGGGCGAAGTTGATTTGCCGATTATCGGCTTGAGCATTGGAGAGGTTTTTGCTGACATCTGTGGGTGGAGGGAGGCGGTCGGCAGGGCTCGAAAACTTTTCACCTAACCACGCGCTGATGTTGCTGCCGATGTCGCTGCCGATGACAGTGCCCAAGGCACCACCGACATACCTACCGACTGCACCGCCCACAACCAACCCCACCCCATTGCCGATAACGGGTACAACGGTACCCAGCAACCCCCCGGCGGCTGCACCCACGACCTGGCCAATAGCCGCGCCGGCGAACTGGCCTGCAATCCCACCTGCCGCAGAACCGGCGGCGGAGCCCATCAGCTGTTTATCTCCCGTCACAGCACCCTTGACGAAATCGAAGCCGGCGTCTGCCATGACCATCGCAGGACCTGCCCATTTGGCGAGCTTGGCGGTTTTGCCGGACAAGCCCCACGTCGGGCCGGCAGAAGGCTTGGCATTTTTGGACGTGCCCTTGCCTTTTTGGCGGTTCTTGTTTGTGGAGTTGCCTTTCTTCCTGGAGCCGCTGCCGGGACTTGTATCGCCTTCGCGCAAAATCTTCCCGGCCACCTTGTCGAAAACCTTGTCCTTCACGGCATCGAACACGCCGCTTAAAAGCGGCCCCATTACCGCGGCAGCCACCGTGACAGTGGCAGTCGTCTTGGGCAAAGCTTCAGCCAACCAACCCACGCCGTTGACCAACGCGGTCATCGCCGTCAGCGTGGTATTCACGATCGGTGCCATCGCCGTATCGCTGGCAGTGTCCAGCCGTGTGGTGCTTGCGTCGAAGGCCTGCCGGCGCGCTTGTGTGGAGTCGGCACGAAGCTCCGCCGAACGCACGACTGAACCCTGCGCGCCCACGGCCGAGGTGGCATACGTCGACTTGTCCGCCACCAGCGAGAAGGCCTGCTTCACACTGTCGACTGCCGGCATCAGGCTCAGGATCGACTGGTTGCCGTCGAACAGCTGTGTGGCCAACGCCGCCTGTCGTTGCGCAGGCTGCGCCTTGAGCGCTTCAAGTACCGTCACCAACGTTTGCGGTGCGTCTTGCTTCATCTCGCCCGCGAGTACTTTGGGGTCAAGCTTGAGTTCTGCCCAAGCACTGCGCTGGGCCTCTGAGGCGTTTTCACCTTTTGCCAGGGCGGCGCTGATTTTTTCCACCCCAACACCCGTGGCACCTTTGCTGTTGCCAGCGTTGAGTAACGCTGCCGAGAGTGCCGCTATCTGTTCAGGGCGCATGCCAGCCGCCATCGCGGCGGCACCCTGGCCTTGTACAACGCTACCGATATCTGCAGCCTCAGCGTTCAGCGAGACGCTGGTGCCCAACACGTTTGTCGCGTCTGCCAGATCCAGAGCTTGCCCACGGTCGAGCTTCATCGACGCGCGCCACCCGCCGATGATTTCGCCAGCATTTTTAACGTCGATCTTGAAAGCCGTGGCCATGATCGCGGAGTCACGGGCGAACTGTGTCAGGTCAACCTGGCGCGCCGCGCGATCGATGTTCCCCGAAGCGTCGACGCGCTCACTGCCGATACCGGACTTTGCCGCCACATACTCGACCTTGGCCAGATCGACCGCACTTGCACCACTCGCCGCCACCACCGGCTCTGTCGCCATGGCAAGGTTAGTTTCGCGCAGATGTTTGCGCTCACGCCCTGCAAACCCCAGCAACTGATCCAGGTCGGTCATCGCCGCGTCCAACATCTGCGACCGCGTCCCCGAATCAGGAACTTCGGAGGCCTTGGCACCGCTCGCCGCGTTGCCAGATTCGATTTGTCGGGCGTCCATCAGGTTCAGCAGCGAGGCGTTGAACAACTCCAGCGTGTCAATAAGTCGAGCCTGCCCTGCAACCAGTTGGCTGATCTGCTGGCCGGCCGAGTCGCCCGGGACCGTATCCAGAAAGGAGGGTGTCACAAGCGTTGGCGCAATAGCGTTGATACTGGCGTAGGACTCTGCTCGATCAAGTGAGCCAAAAGGCGCCCCGCCATCCTTGGCGATGGCCGACCTCAGTCCATATTCACTGTTTGCCATCCGCTCTACTCCTGTTTGACGCCAAGGCGAGTGATCGCGATGTCGTAGCGGCGCAATGCTTTTCCAGCGTCCCAATCGAGGATCTCCGCTTCATTTACCGAGTAAATGAGCGGAACGATATCGAGGATTACTTCGATATCGCGCTCCGAAAGAAGTCCGCCGGCTTGTTTAAAAAATCGTCGATGCGCTCCTGCAGTTCCGTCCAGTCAGGCACGGTCAGGCCGGCGAGATCGGGAATCATCAAGCCAGTGCAGTGGGCGGTGATGAACTCGGCGCGCTCTTTGTTGGTGGCGAGTTTTTTCATCACTTTGGTGGCACGCAATGCAGGCATTTCCAGGGTGACGGCGGTGAGGCTGCGACCGGCCGTATCGAGTGGCAGCAGCAGCGAGACGTGCTCGCTGGTTTGCGACTCCCGTGGCTGATCGTTAGCGTTGAGGAAAAACGAGGCCGGGCGGGTCGACATCTCGTGCACGTACTGCGCGATGCTGACGTAGTCCGGACGCTTGAGCTGGTCGAGCTCATGTTCAGAAAGGCCGGTGGCGAGTTTTGCGAGTTCGAAAAATTGGTCGTCTTCGTCGTCGCCAGCGCGAGCCAGGGCTTCTTTCTGTGGCGCGTAGAACAGCGGCTTGAGTTGGATCTTCTCGATCGTCTCACCGGTATCGGCGGTGATCGGGGACAGCAGGATGTGCAGCGGAGGCATCCAGGCCATGGGACAATTCCTTGGTGAAGTATGGGAGCGAGCACACTCGCTCCCAGGGGCTTACGGCATCAGTACCGCGCGGCGGGCGTCGCCCAGGATGTCGATGCCATTGAGCACGAACTTCTGCGTTCGCACATCGATGTCGATCACCGGGATGCCGTTTTCGAGGCGGTTGTAGGTGCGGCAGGTCAGGATCAGCGTGGTGGTGACCTTATCGCCCATCTTCAGCTTGGATTCGGTCAGGGTTTTCAGCTTGCCGCCCACCGTGTGGTAGATGAAGTAGGTCTTGCCGTCCTGATCCTGGCCGGCTTCACGTACGTTCAGCAGGATGTCATCGCCTAGCTTCACACCCAACGCCAGCATGATTTCGGGCCCCACGCCCTGCAGCGCCAGGGTCGCGTTCAACACCTTGCCGCTCTTGGCCATTTCTTCGGCAATGAAGCGGCCACCGGTCATGGGTTCCATATCAAAATCAATCACCGGCGGGGTGAACTCTTCCACGGTTGCGGACAACGGCAGGCCTTGAAGGGTGGCCGCCATGGCCTGTCTGATTCGGTTGGTAAACATTAGAGAACGTCCTCCAGGAACTGCTCGATGATTTCATCGCGGGCGTTGAGTTGATAAATCATGTGTTCGTTCGGCGCGTAGCGGCCGTAGTCGATGACGATGAACCAGGTGCCGTTCTTGTACTTCTCGACACTGTTCAATTCCGGGTGCAGGTACACGCTGCCGCCGGGAATGGTCTCGTCGGCCACCAGGGTTTGCAGCCAGTCGTTGATGCGCTTGACCTCCTGGTCCATGAACGACTTGGTGAGGTTCTTGGCCATGGCTTTCTGGCCGGCCTTGACCAGCTTGCGGCTGATCGCATCTTCCAGGCCCACGTAGCTGATGAACTTGCCGGTGATGGAGCGGTTACCCAGCAGCGAGAAGCCGCCGAGGATGGTGCGGGCGTAGTAGCTCACGCCGTAGCGGTTGAGCAGGTCGCCTTCGGTGGAGGTGTCGAGGATGTTGTACTCAACCACGCGGGACACGTCTTCGGCGAAGGTCACCTGATTGCCCGGGCTTTCCCATTGCTTGACCTTGGCCAGCGCGGCGATGGCCAGGGACGACGGCGCCAGGAACACGTTTTTCTTCGCGGCCTTGGAGTACACCGACGGCATGTTGTGCACCAGCAGGCAACGGTCGAAACCGAGATCGGCACCGCCCAGTTCGCCGCTGTAGGTCACCTGGTCGGCGACGGTTGCGTCCTTGCCGTCCAGCACCACACGGGCCTTGATGCGCTTGCCGAAGGAGGCGAATTCGCCAGCCACGGCCTTGGTGCCGGTGAAGCCCGGGGCGCCGATGATGGTCAGGTCTTCGGGGACGCTGGCCAAGGCGGCGAGGCCCAGTTTGCGGCCGGTGACCGGCTCTTCACCGCCGATTACGTTATTGATGGTGTCGGCCGGGGTGGTGCCCTCGTCGACGATCACAACGTAGACCGGCACCTTGACCACTTTGAGGATCTGGTAAACGGCGTGGAACAGCGTGCCGGTTTCAGCGCCGGTGGGGTCCAGCAGCGCCTGGGTGGTGAAGCTGTTGATGCGGAACGGGGCGTTTTTCGGAATCGACGCATGGGCGTTAGGGGCAGTGCCCACCAGGCCGATGACGTTATCGCCCAGGCCACCCATGGCCTCGGGGGATTCAGTGGCGTTCACGGTGATGCCGTTGTGTTCGAAGTTCAAAACCTCAGCCATGATCAGTCAGCCTTCTTCGGGGTGGAGTTGAGGACGCTGGTCAGTTCCAGGCGGCCAGCGGTGCGCAGGGCGGATGCTTCGACGTCCAGCAGTTCCAGTTCCTCGCCGGCGGTAGACCAGTGGCCGTTGCCGGTGGGGAATGGAATGAGGACGGTGTAGGTTTGGCGGTTAAACATGAGTGGAATTCTCCGGGTGGAAAACGCCAAAGCCCCTGCGAGAGGGGCTTTGGGCGGGCGAAAAAAAACCGCTTTCGCGGTAGGGTTCAGTCGCGGTCAGGCAAGGGATAAAGCGCCTTAATTTCGGCTACTTTGTCGCGCCAAGCCTTTTCCTTTTCAGGAGTTTCGTCGTATTGCCACTCGAGAAACAGCGGGTCAGCTTGAGTTTCATAAAGCGTGCGACGCGCAGCGATGGTGCTTTCCAACTTTTCAGCTCGTATCGTTTCTTCGCAGAGTTCGTCGGCGCGGGCTTCGCTGAACCCCAGTGAGATAAGTGTAGGGCGATCAGCCGGAACATTGATGAGCGTTTCGCCAGAGTCGAGCAGTAGTGTTTTAATAGACCCAACCATATTCATACTCCTTTAACTGCATAGCGCTGATCGTTATCCAACGTATACGCCATCCTACTTTCAGGGTAAGTAGCTCCCAGCTCTGACGCTGTGATTGCGAAAGGCTTGACCTTCCACGAAATTTCATACTCAGCTGTAACGGCTTGGCTCAATTCGACCTCGGCGTCTGAACGACTAAATTTAACAGGGGCTTCAAAGCTTTTGGTAATGATGTAACTCAACCCGCCCCGCAAGTAGCATCCCGACTCTTGTGGAGAACCAACCAAAGTGCCCACAGCCTGATTCAACCAAATAGGCTTCAGCCCAGTGACAGGACGAACATAAGAAAGCATCCCAAACTGCGCGCACCGAACAGTTTCTCGGTATGTTTGGGATATACGCTTGATTGTCAAAAAGTTCGCATCACCATTCCACGGAATCCCACACCCTTCCATTTGCAGGTTTAGGCCCGCAACGTGCGGTTCAAAATTATTATTGAACGGATTAAGCTCGGCATTCGTGGCGTAGTTTCTAGAAATCACGATCTCAGACATGCCTTGCTCGTTACCCGGCATGCGCCACCATACGGGATAAAAGATGTTGGTGGACAGCCCAGTCAGATCAATAGTCTGGGAGTAAGAGGCACGCCCGTTAATATCCTTGGCCTGTACACTGCCGCGCCACGCGTTGAACTGACCCAAGGCAACATCCATTCGAGAATCTATTTTGCCAACCTGATTCGTCACCGTATCCGTCAGTTTGTTACATGCGTCCACAACTTTTGTGATCGTCGTTTCAATCCCCATAATCAACTCCCTAGTAAAAATTATCTTTTCAGCACTTTTGCAAGCGCTATTGCTTAGCTTCTAATTGCATAACCCGAAACATCAAATCAACATGCCTCGACATATTGCCAACCGAAGCCGCCGCCATGATTGCGATTTCTTCAGCCATCAATACATTCAAATTCTCGCTCCCCACCACAATCGTCACGCTATCCGCCGGCAACGGCGAAATATCCAACGTGAACTTCTGCAGTACCCGAGCCGCCGCCGCTTTATACGTGAGCAGCTTCCCCTCCACGGAATACACCGCCAACAACGTGCCACTGGCGAGGTAAAAACCAAACTCGCCGATCTCATACTCGGCCTCGCCATCAAACAGCGCGGCCATCCGGAGTTGCCGGTCGCCCAGATCCTCGTAGTCCACAATGGCGACCCGTTGGCGCTCGTCACGCAGGGCCACTTCGGTGCCGTCGGGGTTGTAGCGGCCAGTACCGGCGCCAATGTGGGTGATCTCGCCTTTCAAGCCCTGGTTCTTTGCCTGCAGCACTTCATCCAATCCCTTGGAGGTGAAGCGCACCAGGCGTGTAATTTCATCTGTCATGGCTGCGCCCTGAGGTCGTAGTCGTTAATGGTGTAGTGCCGGGCAACCCCGGCACTGTTTAGCCGGGCCGCCAGCCCGAGTTCAGGCAGTACGCCGCACAACTGCAACTCGCCATCGCTGAGCGGTGTGTGCGCCACGCTTCTGCAAGCAAGTACCCCGTGCAGCTTCACTTCGGGCAACGCCCCGGGCTGGCCCTCATCACCGATGCTCAACCCTGGATCAGCGGCTGCAGCAACACGTAAACCCTGGGAGGTCTCGTGCACGATGGTGATGGTGGCCAGGTCCCGCTCGCTCTTGGCCGCGTTGATGCGGCGGATCAAACGGTTGTGATCGCCACTGGACCAACTGCGACCGATGATTGCCTGCACATCAAAGGTGTAAGGCAGACCGGTTGGCCGCTGTTGATACCAGGCACTGATATTGGGGGTGAATCCCAGGGATTCGACGGCGTAGCTCAGCGCCTTGGGCGTACCGGCCTGACGCTGGATTTGCCAGGACAAGGCCACGGTGAGGCGCTTCTCCGACTCGCTGGCAGCGGCGTCCCATTCACTGACGCCGCGATCAGCGGCAAGGTAGGGAAGGAATTCAGCCGGCGTCTGCAGCGGATTCATCAAGGCGGGAAAGGGTGGCGTCACCCGATCGAGCAATTGCCCGAAACCCAGGTCCAGCGCCTTCTCCAACGGCGAACTGTTGGCGGGCAGCAAACTGCCTTTGGGCTCACTCATAGCGTGCGCACCTCCACCTCGACACCCGTGCAATACGGAGCCTGGAACGCGGTGGTGACGATCGGCTCCAGCGGTTCAAGGATTTGCAGTTGTGCAGCTCCCGCCGAGTGGATGGCGTAGTCGATCCAGCTCGGGTCCACCCGCCCTTCCAGGCGATGACAGGACTCTGCATAGTCTTGCAGCAGTTTCTGGGCGGCGACTTGAGTGAGCCCGGAATCCGGGCCGGCGTTGATCTTCGCCACCACGCGGATTTTGTAGCGCAGGATCTGCGCCCCCTGCACCGTGACGAGATCCGTTTCCGGTCGCACGTCAGGCCGGGCGAAATGCCGACGTACACCGTCAAGCAGATCAGCAGAAGGTGTGCCATCCCCGTCTCGGGACAGGACCGTGACCATCACTTCGCCGGGCGCGGTTCGACGGCCGTTGCCATCCTTGACCCGTGCCGCGTAGCCGTCCGGGTCGAAGGTATAAGTGACCGTCACCACACCCGGGGTAGCACTTTGCACTTTCACCGATGGACGCTCACCGAGGGTGAAAACCTCCCGCCGATACTGCATCCGCGAGCCCGCCGCCGGAGCGTGAGGCGCGAGGTAATAACGCAACCGGGCGTCATCGTCGCTCTCCAATGTTGGCGGTACCGGCGGGAAAGCCGCCGGGTCACCAGGGTCGAGCACCTGGCGCTCCAGGCCCATGTCCGCCAGGCGCGCATCGAGGTTGCTGCCGGTAGCCCACCACGCCAGCATCTGCTTGATGCGGGCGTTGTATTTGCGCTCGTGGGTTTGCAGGCGAACGCAAAAAGCTTCCAGCGCCAACGTCAGCAACTCGCTCTCGTTCTCCAGGCTGACCTTCAGCTTGGCGGCATTTTCTGGTGCACGAGTGGCGACGTAATCGACGACAAACGCCTTGAACTCCGCCAGCAACGGTTCGAACTCATCGACGGCAATGATCGCTGGCTCAGCCAACTGGTTCTGGCCGGGTATCAGCATGCTCATGTCACCACCTCGAAGGATTGCTTGCGGTTTTTCCAGGTGCCGGCGAAGCGCAGCAACAGGCCGGCGCCCTGGCGGTTGGCGACGATGACTTGCGGCTCGAAGTCGGCGATGCCGTTCTGCGGGTTGTAGAACGCCTGGGCGGCATGGCTCTGGGCGAGAATCAGCAGGTCATCGCCGAGGTTTTGCCCGAGCAGCTGCGGGATCATCGAGCCGTACAGCGGGCGCTTCTGGCGAGTGCCCAAGGGCGTGGTCAGCGCTCGGGTAGCGCGCTGCACAAATTGCAGCCAGTCATCGACCGCCGCCCCGGTGTTTCTATCGATTCCGATCATGGGATGTCCTTGTCAGGGGCTGATGACTCGACCCTGGTGGTCCACCACCGGGCCGCTGAAGTGCGCGCCGCCGGCGTCCAGCAACAGGCTGGTGCCGCCGACTTGCAGC
>NZ_JACARK010000035.1:0-4647 GCF_013386655.1 Pseudomonas sp. K5002
CCATCAAGGTGTCGGTTTCGGCGATGGCCGCGTCCAGTTGCAGGGCGTGGGGCGCGTCCACATCGGCCTGCTGCTGGATCCGGTACAGCTGCGCCCGCAGGCGGGTCAGCGGGGTGCGCAGGTCGTGGGCGATGTTGTCGCACACGCCCTTGACCTCGTTCATCAGCTTCTCGATGCGGTCGAGCATCGCGTTGACGATGGCCGCCAGCATGTCCAGTTCGTCGCGTCGGTCAGACAACGGCAAGCGGTGGGTCAGGTCGCCGGCCACGATGGCTTCGGCGCTCGCCTGGATCCCGCGAATCCGTCGCAACGGACGCCGTCGCAGCAGGTGCCAGCCAGCCGCGCCGGGAATGATCGTCAGGGTGATCCCCCACAGCAAGGCGTGCAGGATGATCCGCGTCACGCCGAACAGCGAGCCGTTGGCCCGCACCAGGATCAGCCAGCGGCCGTCTTCGGTGTGGGTGGCTACGGCGTCGCAGCTGTCGCGCGGCAGTTTCGGGTCGTCGGAGTCGATGCAGTTGGCCAGGGCGTGGATGTGCCCGTCCATTGGCAGGTCGGGCGGTATCACGCGGATCGGGCCGCTGATGGGGTTGAACTGATTGTCGAACAGGCCGTAGGCGTCAACGCCCTTCATGTCGAAGGTCATGCTGGTGGTCAGGGCTTCCACCAGCTCTTCGCCGTCAAACCGCTGGAACAGGTGCTGGCGCTGCATCAGGGAGTGGCGCGAGAGGTCGCCCAGGTAACCGGACACCTCGTAGTACAGCACGCCCATGAGGATGCAGCTCCAGGCCACGAACAACGAACTGTAGAGCGCCAGCAGCCGGCTGCTGGAAGAGCGCCAGCCTTTAGAGGGGTTCAGCAATGACATACCCGGAACCTCGTACCGTGCGGATCAGCGGCGTGAGGCCCGGCGGGTCGATTTTTTTGCGCAGGCGACCGATGTGCACGTCGATCAGGTTGGTGCCCGGGTCGAAGTGATAACCCCAGACTTCCTCGAAGATCATCATCCGCGAGAGAATTTGCCCGGTGTTGCGCATCAGGAATTCCAGCAGTTTGTATTCGGTCGGCAACAGGCTCAAGGGCTGTTCGGCGCGGCTGGCTTCACGGCTGATCAGATTCAGTTCCAGATCCGCCACGCGCAAGGCAGTTTCAAACTCCTTGACCGTGCTTTTGCGCCGCAGCAGCACTTCGACGCGGGCGGCCATTTCGTCGGAGGCGAACGGTTTGGTCAGGTAGTCATCACCACCGGCCCGCAGGCCGCGTACCCGTTCATCCACATCGGAGAGGGCGCTGATCATCAGGATCGGCGTGGATACGCCGATAGTGCGCAGGGTGGTGACGATGGCCAGGCCATCCAGTTCCGGGAGCATGCGGTCGAGGGTGATCAGGTCGTAATCACCGCTGACGGCACGGACCAGGCCTTCGCGGCCATTGTCTACCCAGTCTACGTCCAGTCCATGGCTACTCAGCTCGGCAACGATCTCGCGGGCCGTTACGGCGTCGTCCTCGATGGTCAAAATGCGGGTCATAAGGATTACCTGGTGAGCGATTCACACTGAAGTGCGGGCATTTTGCCAAGAAATGATAGCCCGCTTCCTAAATAAAAATTTATGTAGGCACAAACGACACAATTCACCATAACCCGCTGAATCTGAACGAACGCTGTGTGTGTAGGATTTTTTGCATGCCATGGGGTGCGTACGGGTTATTTCCTACGAGGAATGCAATACGCCCGCCGCTCCAGGCCATTTCTTGCAAGTTGCATGGTTCAAATTAGTTCAACTTAATTAAGTTGTTGAAATATATGATGTTTTAATTTTAGAGCTTCTGGCACGTCGCCTGCACTGTCCCTTTTGAGACTTGTAACACTATTTTTCATGCCTGGAGCAAAACAACAATGATTACATCCTCATCCACGCTGCAAGAGTCGAGCACGCTCTCCGGGGTTTCCTGGGGCGCGATCTTTGCCGGGGCCGCTGCCGCGGCTGCGCTGTCCTTGATTCTGGTACTGCTGGGCTTCGGCCTGGGCTTTTCGGCGGTGTCGCCGTGGGCCGACAGTGGCATCAGCGCCAAAGGGCTTGGCATTTCTACCATTGTCTGGCTGGCGGTTACGCAAATCATCGCGTCGGGGATGGGCGGTTACATCGCCGGTCGCCTGCGGGTGAAATGGGCCAATATGCACGGCGATGAGGTGTACTTTCGCGACACCGCCCATGGCTTCCTGGCCTGGGCCGTGGCGACACTGGTGACGGCGGTGCTGATCGTCGGTTCGGTCAGCAGTGTGGTCAGCGGTGGTGTGAAGGCCGGTGCCAGTGTGGCCTCGGGTGCCGTCAGTGGCATGAGCCAGGTGGCTGGCGCTGCCTCCAAGGGCGAAGACTTTGGCTACTACGTCGACAGCCTGTTCCGTGATGATCGCCCGGCCGCCGTCAGTGATGACGCGGTGCATGGTGTGGTCGCTCGCATCTTCGCTCGTACCGTGAGCAACAATGGTCAGCTGGCACCTGAAGACCGTGCGTACCTTGCACAGTTGATCAGCCAGCGGACCAACCTCAGCCAGGCCGATGCCGAGGCGCGTGTTGACCAGGTCTATGGCCAGGCTCAAAAAGCCCTGGATGACGCCAAGTTGAAAGCCAAGCAGGCTGCCGACACGGCTGCAAAAGTGGCTGCCTACACGTCGCTGTGGACCTTCGTGGCGCTGTTGATCGGTGCGTTTTTTGCCAGCCTCGCTGCAACCTTTGGTGGTCGTCGCCGGGATGCCGTGGTGTATCTGGAAACCACTCCCCACACCACTTCCGTTCGTTAATTCAAGGAGAACGTCATGCGCTCATTACTGCTGTTTTTCCTCGGTGTGCCTATCCCGGTCATTATCCTGATCGCGATCTTCATGCACTGATCCTCAGGCTTGCTCGGTCCCCATGTGGGAGCGGGCTTGCTCGCGAAAGCGGTGTATCAGTCACATATGGATTGGCTGATACACCGCTTTCGCGAGCAAGCCCGCTCCCACATTTTGTTTTGTGTCGTTGCTGCATTCCGGGCGAAGGCGAAATCTCCGGATTTTGTTAATTGTTGCTTAACCGCCTTTTGGCTAAGCTCCCGTCCCATGAGCCGCTATCTGCGTTTTTTCCTGGTGCTGATGTTGAGTCTTGCGCTTCCCCTGACCGGGATGGCGGGTGTGCCGTCGAGCACCGAGCCGTGCCCGATGCAGATGTCCGACATGCAGATGATGAGCGACATGGCCCCTGACTGTTGCCAGGACGGCGCAGCCGCCGATCACAGCAAAAGCTGCAAGCCCGGCCAGGAGTGCAAGACCGGCGGCATGCTGCAATTGTCGATGCCGGTGCTCAAGGCCCCGGTGACTGCTTCCAATGCGCTGGTTGTCAGCGTCTCTTCTGATTTCATCCCCGACCGCACGCCGTCCGGCGTCTGGCGCCCGCCCCGTCGCTGAATCCTGTTGCACCTGAAGACTCGTCCCTGAACCGGGACGGCCTTGCTGTGGGCCGCGTAAAGCGGTGCGCAGCGCAACAGAACAGGACACTTCAAGATGAATTTCCTATGCGTGCGTGCCTTGGTGATGGGCGTGCTGGCGTGGCCGACGCTGGCGTCTGCGCTGACCCTGGATGAGGCCTTGCGCCTGGCGCAAAACAACGCGCCGTCGCTGACGGCTGAATCCTCCAAATTGCAGGCTGCCACTCAGGCGGCGATTCCGGCCGGCGAACTGCCGGACCCGAAACTGGTAGTAGGCCTGCAAAATTTCCCCGTTGGCGGGCCCAATCGCGGCACGTTGTATGGCGATGACATGACCGAGCAAATGATCGGCATCCAGCAACAAGTGCCCAGCCGCGACAAGCGCAAGGCACGGGTTGAGTTGGCGTCGGCCAGCGTGGACACGGCTGCCGCCGAAGGCCGGATCGAGCGCTTGAATGTGCGTCAGGCCACCGCCCAGGCGTGGATTCGCGCCTATGCGGTGGAGCGCAAAGAGGCACTGTTCAAGGACTTCTATCAGCAGAATCGCCTGCTGCAAGACACCGTGCGTGCGCAACTGGCCGGCGGTCGCGGGCAGCCTTCCGACGTCGTGATCCCGAAGCAGGAAGCGGCTGACCTGGCCGAGCGCGAGGATGAGCTGATCCAGCAACGCGCCCAGGCCCGGGCGGCCCTCAAGCGCTGGATCGGCCCGGCCGCCAGCGAAGCCCCCAGCGGGCAATTGCCGAACTGGAAAATCGACACCACCGGCTTCACCCACAACCTGCACCAGCACCCGGTTCTGCAAGCCTTTGCACCGCGCACCCGCGAGGCCGAAGCCCGGCTGAACGAGGCCAGGGCGCAAAAGACCTCGGACTGGAGTTGGGAAGTGGACTACCAGCACCGAGGCCGTGAGTACGGGGACATGGTCAGCCTGCAATTCACCTTCGATTTGCCGATCTTCCCCGGTCGCCGACAAAACCCCGGTATCGCCGCCAAGCAGGCCGAACTCGACCAACTGGACGCCGAACGCGAAGCCAAGACCCGTGAACATACCCAGGAACTCGAAGACGACCTGGCCAACTACCAGCGCCTGGACCGCGCCGTGCAGCGCAGCCAGGACAGCCTGGTGCCGCTGGCCGAGGAGAAAGTGTCGCTGAGCCTGGCGGGGTATCGCGCGGGCAAGGG
>NZ_JACARK010000350.1:0-2709 GCF_013386655.1 Pseudomonas sp. K5002
CGCCAGCTCACGCACCGGCGACACCACATACACCCGCTCGCCGAGCAGCGGCTGCGCCCAGGGAGCCTGGTCGTCGTCGTTGACTTGCTCCAGCGGCAAGGTGAAGGAAAAGCTGCTGCCCAGGCCCGGTTCGCTGACCACCCGCAAGGTGCCGTTCATCAAGTGCATCAGGCGCTTGCAGATCGACAAGCCCAGGCCGCTGCCGGCGACCACATTCGCATTGCCGCTGACCTGGAAGAACGGCTCGAACAGGTACCGCTGGTCTTCCTCGGCGATGCCCTTGCCGGTGTCGACTACCTGCCACTGCAACATCGTGCGCTCGCCTTCACGGCTTTCCAGGCGCAGACGCAAGACAATCCGGCCGCTTTCGGTGAATTTCAGAGCGTTGTTCAGCAGGTTATTCAGGATCTGGCGGATGCGTGTGACATCCCCGCTCACGTGGTCGGGCAACTGTGGGTCGAGGCAGGCGAACAACTGCAGGCCCTTGCTTTGGGCGGCGCCTGCGTAGCCCTGGATCACTTCCTGCACCAACTCGATCGGTGAGAACGTGCTGAACTCTAGGGACAGTTGTCCCGCTTCGATTTTCGACACGTCCAGCACATCGCAGATCATTTGCAGCAAGTTCGCCGACGAGCCCTCGATGGCATTCAGGTAGCCACGCTGCTGGCTGTTAAGGTCGGTGCGCGCAAGCAATTCCAGGGTGCCCAGCACGCCATACAATGGCGTGCGGATTTCATGGCTCATGGTTGCCAGGAACAGGGTCTTGGCCTCATTCGCCGCGTCCGCCAGCGTGCGCGCCTGCTGCAGGGCCAACTCCACCTGCTTGCGTTCGGTGATGTCGCTGAAGGCGCAGATCAGCACCTCCTCACGCTGGTAACGGGTTGGCGCGAAACTCAGGTACAGGTGACGACCGTCGGCCATTTGCAGCTCGTCGGTGCTGCTTTGTTCCGACTCATCGAACGCGCGGCGAATCCAGCCGTGACACAGTTGCTGGCGCTCGTGGCCGTTGCCCAGCCATTGCCGGGACAGGGGGTTTTCCAGCACTACCTCGCCGTCGCTGCGGCGCAGCACGCACAAGGCCACTGGCGCGATGCGAATCACCGCACTGCTGAATGCCTCACTCTCCACCAGCGCTTCGATGCGATTGGCTGCCGGGATAATCAAACGCTGATCGATGCGCCGCACCAACCGCACCATCAACAAGCTGGCCGCTGCGCACAACAGCAGGCACAGCAACAACGGCATGGCCAGGCTGGGCAACAGTGAACTCAGCTCCAGGCTGTAGACGATCTGCCACTGGGAGTAACCCAGGTGCTTGCGAATGGCCAAGCGATCCGGCAGCCAGCGGCTGCCTTCCCAACCAAAGCTGGCCGTGGCGTGATACTGGCGCAGCACCTGCGCAGCCGACGGTTGATGAGGCGTGCTGCTGAAAATCAGCTGCCCGGCGCCGTCAAGCAACATGAAGTCCCCGGCTTTTTCATGCTGCAGGGCGTTGATCAGGTCCGGGCCGTCCACCTCCAGCCCGAGCCAACCCGACGTGGGGCTACGGTCGTCGAGGCGGGTGAAGATGTATAGCGGTGAATCCAGGCGGCTCTGCTCAGTCAGCCACAACTCATCGCTGACCGAGACCTTGCCGGTGTCCACCGCCATCAACCGCTGCAATACCGGCTGCGGCACATTCTCCGGGGCCGCCCCAACGGTAAACAGGCGCTCCACCACCGGCTCGGCGCGCTGCGCGACGTAGATCAGGTTGACCTGGTTGACCTGCAGGTAATCAAGCAGGCGCCTAGTCAGCCAAAGGCTCCAGATATTGCCCGCCTCGCCCAAGGTGATGTGCAACTCTTCGGCCGGCACATTATTGAGGTTGCCCACGGGTGGCGTGACATGACGAACCGTCGACAGGCCGAGGCTTTTGAGCAGCGTCTGGCGGCTGACAAAAAAACTCTGCGCATCGGAAATCGCCTCATTCATATAACTGCGCCGTAGCGAAATTTCCTCATTCAACGCCGCACGCAAGTAGCTGTAGGCACCCACATACACGCCGAGCACCAATGCCAGGGCAAACAGCCGCAACAACTTGCGCGCGGCCTTGGGCGTCGAAAAAGAAGAGTCGAGTGGTTGCAGGAAATGTTTGAGCTTCATCGCCAAAAGAGTAAGCGTGGCGAGAGGGTAGTTGAATAAGACGGATCTCAAAGCCCCGCACTGCTTGCGCCGATGGAACTCTCGCGCAACACGCTGTTCTAGACACCTTCGTCGCTGCTTGCGTAGCATCGGCGGCTGTCCTTCGTGCACTTCATCAAACAGAGTTACCCATGACTATCCAGCAAACACCCGGGCACGTGCTGCCCGCGCGCAGCGCCGCCAAAATGGAAGCGGCCATGGCCGTGGGCGCCTTTGCGATCGGCACCGGCGAATTCGCCATCATGGGGCTGATGCCCGACATCGCCCACAACCTCAATCTCAGCGAACCGCAAGTGGGCCACGCCATCAGCGCCTATGCGCTGGGCGTGATGGTCGGCGCCCCGCTGCTGGCCATCCTCGGCGCCAAGTTGCTGCGTAAACACATGCTGCTATTGCTGATGGGCCTTTATGCCCTGGGCAACCTCGCCACGGCGTTTACCCCAACCTTCGGTTCGCTGGTGGCCTTCCGCTTTATCAGCGGCCTGCCCCACGGCGCCTACTTCGGCATCGCCGCCGTGGTCGCCTCCA
>NZ_JACARK010000351.1:0-3905 GCF_013386655.1 Pseudomonas sp. K5002
CGCCGATCCTGGCCTGGGCTTGCAGCGGGAACGGCTTGGCCGCGTCCTGCAAGGCCAGCAGGCCACCGATCTTGCCGGTGCCATCGAGTTTCTGGCCGTGGTATTGGCCCTTGACCTTGAGGCCGAACGCGTAATCCTGCGGCGCCGAGCCTTTTTCCAGGGCTTTCCTGGCGTCGGCATCGCCGACGATCTCGCCGAAGGGGATCGGCTTGCCGAGCAGGTCGATCACGACGTCGAGCTGGGTCTTGAGAGTCTGGTCGTCGAGGGTCACATGGCCTTTGTCGAAGCCGATGGCGCCGATGTCCACCACCCAGTTGGACGGTTCGGCATTCGGGTCCTTGGGGTCGAACTTGAAGGTCCAGTTGGCGCGGCCATCGGCCAGGCGCTGCAACTGCGCACTCGGTTCGGTGAGGTCGATACGCGGGATCACCACGCGCTGGGCCAGCAACGCCAGGGGCGAGATACGCAACTCCACGCGCTTGAGGGTGACCATCTGCGGGGCTTTCGACCAGTCGGGATTGCCCAGGGTCAGGTCTTCGGCAATCACATGGGGCCACGGAATCCAGGCGCGCCAGCCACCTTCATCGGGCTCGCGCTGCCACACCACGGCCAGGTTGCCATTGATGGCAAACGGTCGATGCAGTTCTTCGGAGACCTTGGCGTTGAGGGGCGGCTTGATCCGGTTCCAGTCAAAGAACACCAGGACCAACACCACAATGGCGATTAACAAAACGAAGCTGGCGCAGCTCCAGGCGAGAATTTTACGAGTGCGCGTCATTGCACAGGACTCCAGGTTACGACTGAGCGGGCGCTTTGCGGCGCGCGTTTTGACTACAGCTTATATGGCTACGACTGACAAACGGCGCGGGGGTTTAACGCCATTGATGAAATCCTCATAAAAACCGCCTTTCCTGACCAACCAGACAGTTTCAATCATCAACGACGCACCGTTGTTACCCACGTTCGTGTCGAAAATACCCACCTCGGTGCAAAAGCGCGGGCTTGAGACCTGCGAGATAGAGCCTTCGCAGGGAACAATCAATTCTGTTGATTATTACCATTGTGTTTATGAACTTTTATATCGACTTATCAAGAGTAGCATTAGCCCTGTACCCAATTTATCGCCCTCCCAAGGAGCAACCCATCATGAAACGCCAAATACTCGCAAGCTTTGCACTTTCCCTCCTGGCCACCAGCGCATTTGCCCTGCCAGCTGCTGAACAGGCAACCCCACAAGTGAAAGCCGACGCTTCCCACTTCAGCCAAACCCTGGCTCGCAGCGGCGCTTCGGACAAGAACAACACCGACTACAACGGCAGCATCACTGAAAACGGTTCGGAACAAGCCAACAAACGTGCTTACACCGAAGGCGTTGCTGAAGGTGGCCGTGATCGTCTGGAACAGAAAGGCCTGGTTGAAGGTGGCGCTGATCGCCTGATGGAACGCAACGCTGTTGCCGAAGGTGGTCGTGATCGCCTGGAACAGAAAGGCCTGGTTGAAGATGGTTCGAGCCGCGCCAACAAACGCGCTTATGCTGACGGCGTAGTGGAAGGCGGTGCTGACCGTCTGGCAGAACTGCATCAAGCACAGAGCTAAGCCCGTGCTGGCCCTGGAAAAAAGCCCGATCAGCCGATCGGGCTTTGACTTTGTGTGAACCGCAACGCCCTTCTCCCTTTTGAAGTTCGACGCTGGCAAAGCTGATTTGCTAGAGTGCGTCGCTGTCCTTGTCCACAAAGCCCGCCTGCCAATGCTGCCCCGCGCCGAACAGAAGCAACAGACCCGACTCGCCCTGATGGACGCAGCCCGCCATCTGATGGAGTGTGGCCGTGGGTTCGGCAGCCTCAGCCTGCGTGAAGTGGCCAAGACCGCCGGCATCGTGCCCACCGGTTTCTACCGTCACTTTGCCGATATGGATCAGCTGGGCCTGGTATTGGTCAGCGAAGTCGGCCAGACCTTTCGCGCGACGATTCGCCTGGTGCGCCACAACGAATTCGTGATGGGCGGCATCATTGATGCCTCGGTACGGATTTTCCTGGATGTGGTCGCCGCCAACCGTTCGCAATTCCTGTTCCTGGCCCGCGAGCAATACGGTGGCAGCCTCGCCGTTCGCCAAGCCATTGGTGCCCTGCGTGAGGACATCGCCAGCGACCTCGCCGCCGACCTGACCCTGATGCCCAAGCTCCAGCACCTGGATGCCGACGGCCTGCACGTGATGGCCGACCTGATCGTCAAGAGCGTGTTCGCCACCCTGCCCGACATTATCGACCCGCCCGCCGAAGCGCTGCCTGCGCACCTCACGCCACAAGCCAAGATCACCCAGCAGCTGCGTTTCATCTTTATCGGCCTCAAGCATTGGCAAGGCCTGGGCAGCACCGAATAACTCAGCGCACGGTGTGAAAACGCTTGGCGGTGGTGTAGTTCCGGTTCCAATAGCTGTTGGCCAGTGAGTCGATGCGCACGCTTTTGCCCGTGCGTGGCGAGTGGATGAACTTGCCCTCTCCTATATAGAGACCAACGTGGCTGACCTGGCCGCGCCCATTGCCCCTGAAAAACACCGCATCACCCGGTTGCAACGCATTGCGCTTGACCGTGGCCGCGGTTGAGCGGTGCATCGCCGAGGTGGTGCGAGGCAGATGAATGTTGGCTTCGGTCTTGAACAGGTACACCAGGAAGCTGCTGCAATCGAAGCCCTGCTTCACCGAAGCGCCGCCCAATTTATAGGGCGTGCCCAACAGCTCGTGGGCGCGGTCGATCACGTTGTCGATAGAAGGTGGCGGGGCGAATGCCGGAGCACGCTGAAGGTTGGCCGAAGCAGATGAAATGGCGAGCGACAAACTGACAATGAGTAAACAGAAAAATGACTTGTACATGGTGGAAACCGCTGAAGATTAAATACGGAGCGGAATCCTAATGAAACAGCGCGTAATGCAACGCACGGCAAATCCTGCAAGTGCGTAGGAAAAGTCCCAAGCAATCAAAACTCATAAAAGATGAAAGAAATTTCATGCACCAAGCAATGGAATTCAACGCCGAGCGCCCGGATCCGGTGCTATAAATCCAACCACGCACCAAAATGAAACATTTTGGAATAATTTCCTGCGCCATCAGGTGGCACAAGTCGCCTGCCTACAGGGAATTCCTACTCCCCGCGTGGTTGGCAAGACCCTTGCTCTAGCTTGCTTATCGCTCATAGCTGGAAGCTTTCTGATGCTGGTGATCCACCGCCGAATCGCCCCCCAACCCGTCTGGGCCGCAGAGTTGCTGCTGAATTTCGAAGCCCGCAGCAAAAGCCGCCTGCGCTGTTTCAGTGCCGACGGAGAAGACGTCGGCCTGTTTCTGGAGCGCGGCCAACCGCCGCTGCACGATGGCGAATTCCTACAGGCTGAAGACGGACGTGTCGTACGCGTGTGCGCCCGGCCTGAACAACTGCTGCACGTCACCTGCGGCAATGCCTTTGAACTGACCCGCGCCGCCTATCACCTGGGCAACCGCCACGTGGCCCTGCAAGTGGGTGACGGTTGGCTGCGCCTGCTCGATGACTACGTGCTCAAGGCCATGCTCGATCAGTTGGGCGCGACGACCGAGACCATCGAGGCCCCCTTCCAGCCGGAACACGGCGCCTATGGCGGCGGCCACCACCATTCCCGCCATGGCGACGAAGACTTCAACTACCCGCCCAAGCTGCACCAGTTCGGCGTACGCCTATGAACCCAGCCTGGGCGCTGTTGCGTCTGGCCAGTCCGCAGCTGCCGATTGGTGGCTACAGCTATTCCCAGGGCCTGGAAATGGCCGTGGAGCAAGCCCGCGTGACCGACCCGGCAAGTGCCGGGCGCTGGATCAGCGATCAACTGTTGCTCAACCTGGCGCGCTTCGAAGCGCCGCTGCTGCTTGCCCACTGCCAGGCC
>NZ_JACARK010000352.1:0-2374 GCF_013386655.1 Pseudomonas sp. K5002
CGACAAATGAACTGACCCGCGCCACCTCCCCGAACATCGTCGGCCACAGCCACGGGATGAGGCTGCCCAGGGCCAGCGCGATCAACAGGGTTGGCCAGCGCGGTACCCAGAGTTTCAGCAGCACCCCCACCAGCAAGGTGCCGAGCCCGAGCACCAGTGAAGGACGATTCCACTCCCCGGCATGGTTGATCAGCGCCAGCAGACTGTTGATCGCCGTGGCCTGGCTGGGCAGGTCCAGCCCCAGCAGGTTGGGCAGTTGGCCCAGGGCGATCACCACCGCAGCGCCGAGGGTGAAGCCGAGCACCACTGAATGCGAGACGAAATTCACTAGGGCGCCGAAGCGCAGCATGCCCAACAGCCATTGGAAGACGCCGGCCAGGAACGTCAGCAGCAGGATGAGTGTGATGTAGTCCTGGGAGCCGGGCACGGCCAGCGGGCTGACGCTGGCGTAGAGCACGATAGAGATGGCTGCCGTGGGGCCGCAGATCAGGTGCCAGGAAGAGCCCCACAAGCAGGCGATCAATACCGGGATGATCGCGGCGTACAGGCCATACTCCGGTGGGAGACCGGCGATCAGCGCGTAGGCAATGGACTGGGGTAATGCCAGGACTGCACCGCTAAGGCCGACGACCGCGTCCCTTCCGACGCTGGCGCGGGTTTGGCGCGGGAGCCAGCTGAGGAAGGGGAAGAGTTTGTGGCGGTTGGGCCAGGGCATTGAAAACTCGGTTGAAGAGGTTTGAATCAGAGTATCAGGCTCATGATGATCGTTCCCACGCTCTGTGTGGGAATGCCGTCCTGGACGCTCTGCGTCCGCTCTTGAGTCGTGACGCGCAGCGTCACCGGATGCGTTCCCACGCAGAGCGTGGGAACGATCAGTGCATCAGAGTTTGGCTTTTACAGCGGCCAGTGCATCCTGGCCGTCCACGGTTTTAACCCCGTCCAGCCACTTGTCCAGCACCGCCGGGTTCGCCTTGATCCACGCCTTCGCCGCGTCCGCATTACTGAGCTTCTTGTTCACCACCTCAGCCATGATGGCGTTCTCCATCTCCTGGGTGAAACTCAGGTTGGTCAGCAATTTCCCCACATTCGGGCACGCCTGTGCATAGCCCTTGCGGGTCAACGTATACACGCTGCCGGTGTCACCAAAGTACTTCTCCCCACCCTTGAGGTAATGCATCTTCAACTGCACGTTCATCGGGTGCGGCGTCCAGCCGAGGAAGGTCACGAACTTCTGCTTCTTCACCGCCCGGGACACTTCGGCCAGCATCGCCTGTTCACTGGACTCGATCAGCTTCCACTGGCCCAGGTCAAAGTCGTTCTTCTTGATGATTTCCTGCAACGAGAGATTCGCCGGCGCACCCGAACCGATGCCGTAGATCTTCTTGTCGAACTTGTCGGCAAACTTGTTCAGGTCGGCAAAGTCATGCACCCCGGCGTCCCAGACATAGTCCGGCACGGCCAGGGTGAATTCGGTACCGTCGAGGTTCTTCGCCAGTTGCACCACATCGCCATTGGCCACGAACTTGTCGTAGAAGCCTTGCTGCGCCGGCATCCAGTTACCCAGGAACACATCCACCTGGCCGTCCTTGAGCCCGCCAAAGGTGATCGGCACCGCAAGGGTGTCGACCTTGGCCTTGTAGCCCATGCCGTTCAACAGGAAACCGGTAATGGCATTGGTGGCGGCGATATCGCTCCAGCCCGGATCGGCCATCTTCACGGTGTCGCAGCTGGTGTCCGCGTAGACGCCGGCACTGCTCAATGCCAGCAGCGCAACGCTCAACACGGTGGATAACTTTTGCATGGCCTTCCCCTCAGTTTTATTGGTTTTGGCAGGGTTGTGGAAAACGTGCCTTGCGCTCCAGATCGTCGAGGTCGATGTGGTTGCGCATGTATTGCTGACTGGCGTCTACCAGTGGCTGGTGGTCCCAGCTCTTCAGCTTGCCCTGGGTCAGCGCCTCGAACACCAGGCGGCGACGGCGTTGGCTGGCGAGCACCTGCTGGTGGATCGCCGGGATGTCCCATTTGGCCCGCGCTTCATGCAAAAACGCCTCGAACAGTGGCCGGTGTTCCGGTGACTGGCTGAGGTCCTCCCGCTCGTGCGGGTCGTTGTGCACATCGAACAGCAGGCACGGATCGTCCTCGCTGTAGATGAACTTGTAGGCACCACGGCGGATCATCATCAGCGGGCTGATGGTGCCCTCGGCCATGTACTCGCCGAACACTTCGTCGTGCCCGCCCTGCCCTTGCAGGTGAGAGACCAGCGAGCGACCGTCCAGCGCCAGCCTCGGGTCCAGCTCGCCGCCGGCCAGTTCCACCAGGGTAGGCAGCAGGTCGGCGGTGGACACGGCGGCGGTCACCCGGCCGGCGGCAAACT
>NZ_JACARK010000353.1:0-20097 GCF_013386655.1 Pseudomonas sp. K5002
GGATTTGGCCGCCGCATTGGCCGACAGCGACACGCGCTGCACCCGCTTGGACAGGTGAACGGTCATGGCTGTACCTCCAGGACTTTGCCGGGATTGAGCAGGTTTTTCGGGTCGAGGGCCCGCTTGATGCGGCGCATCAGGTCCAGTTCCACCGGGCTTTTGTAGCGGCCCAGCAGGCCGACCTTGCGCTGGCCAATCCCGTGTTCGGCGCTGATGGAGCCGCCGTGGGCGTGGGCGCTGTCGTGTACCAGCAAGCTCAATTCGGCGTAGTTGCGCATGTGCTCGTCAACCGTTGAATCCAGCGGATGGGCGACGTTGTAATGCAGGTTGCCGTCCCCCAGGTGCCCGAACGTGAAGTTGCGAACACCGGGGAAATGCGTCTGCAACAGCGCATCGGTATGGGCGACGAAGGCGACGATTTGCGAAATGGGCACCGAGATATCGTGCTTCATATTGCGTCCGGCACGCTTCTGCGCTTCGCTCATGTTCTCCCGCAGCAGCCATAGCGCTTCGCTTTGCGCCAGGCTTTCGGCGATCAGTGCGTCGGCCAGCAGTGACTGTTCGAAGGCTTCACCGAGGACCGTTTCGAAGGCTTCGCGGGCGTGGGTTTCACCGTGGTTATCCGACAGCTCCAGCAAGGCAAACCAGGGTTGGCTGGCGTTGAAAAACGGTTGCGGGCCCTCGGGAAATTGCTCGCGCAGCAACGCCAGGCAATCGGCGCTGAGCAATTCGAATGCAGTGAGGTTTGCACCAAAACCGGCGCGGGCATGGGACAGGAACGCCACCGCCTGGGCCAACTCGTCAAACGCCAGCAGCGCTGTCGCCTGGGCCTTGGGCAGCGGGAACAGCTTCAGGGTCGCGGCGGTGATAATCCCGAGGGTACCTTCGCTGCCCACATACAAATCCCGCAGGTCGTAGCCGGTGTTGTCCTTGCGCAACCCTCGCAGGCCATTCCAGATTTCGCCTTCGGCGGTCACCACTTCCAGGCCCAGGGTCAACTCGCGGGTGTTGCCATAACGCAGCACGGCGGTGCCGCCTGCATTGGTGCCAAGGTTGCCGCCGATGGTGCAACTGCCTTCGGCGCCCAGACTCAATGGAAACAGGCGACCGGCTTCACGGGCCACGTCCTGGATGTTTTGCAGGATGCAGCCGGCTTCGACGGTCAGGGTGTCGTTGTCGGTATCGATCACGCGCACCCGGTTCATGCGGTCGAGCAGCAACAATACCGCGCGGCCGCTGGCATCCGGTGTGGCACCCGCCATCAGGCCGGTGTTGCCGCCCTGGACCACGATGGGCGCTTCCAGGGCGACACACGCACGCACCACGGCGGCCACTTCCTCGGTGTTGGCCGGGTGCACCACGGCGATCACCTGGCCGGTGTAGCGGCCCTGTTTGTCGGTCAGGTACTGGGCGGCATCTTCACTGCGCTGCACATGGGCGGCGCCGAGCAGTTGTTGCAGGGTGGCGAATAGCGCTTCACTCATGGCTGTACTGCTCGTGCAGATCACGCAGGGCTTGGGACGGAGCCATGCCGGTACGTTCGCCGAGGGCGATCAACCAGCCGCTGCGATGCCAGTCGCGCACGATGGCGTCGAGCCTGGCCTGGGTGTCGTGTTCGCCTTTGCGGATCCAGATCACGGATTTGGACGGGATCAAATCCCCCGGCAACGGGATCTCGTAGCCGGACCATTCGGCATCGCCGAGTAGCGCGTGCATGGTCGGGCTGACGTGCACCGCCGCCACGCAGCCATTGCCGCGCAACGACAGCAAAGATTCGGACTGGCTGCGGAACGCCTTGATCTGCGCGCCGTAGGTTTCCTGCAACGGCTTGATGAAGTTGCTGCCCTGGGACACGCACACCGGCTTGTCCTTGAGGTCGGCCCACTGGGTGATCCCGGCGCCTTTGCGGATCAACGCCGCGCCGCCGACTTCTTCATAGGGCGTGGGCACGTAGTCGAGAATCTCGGCGCGTTCGTCGGTGTACTGCATGTTGGCGATCAGCACGTCGACCTTGCCCTGTTGCAGGAACTGCACGCGGTTGGGCGCCAGTACCGAAACGGTCCTGGTCTCCACACCCAGCGCCTGGCCCAGGCCCTTGGCCAGTTCGACGTTGTAGCCCAGGTGTTCGCCGGTCTTGGGGTCGATGGTGCCGAACGGCGGGCCGCTGAGGATCACGCCGACGCTGATGGCGTGGCGTTGCTGGATCTTGTCGAGGGTGGCGTCGGCGTGGACCAGGCTGGCGCACAGTGCCAGGCCCAAGGCAGTCAGGGTTCTCAATGTCATGTGTCAGGCGCCCTTGAACTGTTTTTGCAACTCCACCAGCGCCGGGGACGCCGGGGTGATGTGGTTGCGGGTCTGGGCTTCGATCAGCCAGCCGCTGCGGTGCAGTTCCTTGACGATCGGGTCGAGTTTGGCCTGGGTGTCGCTCTCGCCACGGCGGGTCCAGATCACCGATGGCGCAGGGTTCAACTCGGGACTGAGGGTGCGATAATCCTTCCATTCGGCGCTGTCGTTGATCAGCGGGTTGACCAGGGTGGAGTCATGCACCGCGGCGACGCAGTTGTTGCCGCGCAGGGCCAGCAGGGATTCCGAAGAGCTCTTGAAGGCCTTGATCTGCGCGCCCAGTTCGGTCAGCGGCTTGACGTAGCTGCTGCCCTGGGAGGTGCACACCGGCTGGTCCTTGAGATCTTCCCAGCGGGTGATCTTGCTGTCCTTGAGTACGGCAGCAGTGCCGCCGATCTTGTAGAACGGCGTCGGCACGAACCCGAGGATCTCGCCACGCTCGGCGGTCCATTCCATATTGGCGATCAGCAGGTCGACCTTGCCCTGTTGCAGGAACTGCACACGGTTGGCCGGCAATACCGGCACCAGCTGCACCTCGGCGCCCAACTGACGGCCCAGCTCGTTGGCCAGGTCGACGTTCAAGCCCTTGGGCTTCTGGGTGGTGGGGTCGATGCCGCCAAACGGCCCGCCAGACAGCAGCACGCCGACCACCAGCACATGGCGCTGCTGGATCTTATCCAGGGTCGCATCGGCCTGAGCCACTGCGCTGCCGCCCAGGGCGATCAACGCGCCCAGGACCACAGGCAACCTTCGTTTTACCGCCGCGCGCACAAACCCCATGGAACTCCCCTCATTAGCGATCGGCGTACCCCGACCTGATGTGGGGGCATGCTAGGGAGAGTGCCGGGCTAACGGAAATTCAAATATCTAATATCGTTATAACTTCCCGTATATGGACGCGCTGACTTTTGGCCATATACTCGAATTCATTAGCCCTCGTAAAAACCCGGCGCGACAAAACATAAACATCTGTAATGTTTATCTTCGCACCCTTGATATAAAAACGCCCTGGAATGGCCATGTCGACCCTCGATCTTGAACTGCTCCGCACCTTTATCGCCGTGGTCGACCACCACAGCTTTGCCGAAGCCGGCACTCACCTGGCACGCACACAATCTTCCGTCACCCAGCATATGCAGCGTCTGGAACAACAAGTGGGCGTCAGCCTGTTTGAAAAACGTGGCCGGCAAAAACAACTGACAGAACCCGGGATGCAGCTGTTGCGGCATGCGCGGCAGATGCTCTCGCTGAATGACGATGCACTCAATTCCCTGCGGGAAAGCAGCCTCAGCGGCGTACTGCGTATCGGCTCGCCCCACGACATCGCCGACACCATCCTGCCGCCGATCCTCAGCCACATCGCCCGCTCGGCACCGCGCCTGCGCCTGGAGATCGACGTCGGGCGCAGCCCGTTCCTGATGGATGACCTGCACCGGGGCAAGGTCGACATGGTGATTTCCACCCGCGCCGATGCCAACCTGGAGGGCTTTGCACTGCGCACCTCGCCGGTGTGGTGGATTTGTTCGGCGCAATACATTCACTCGCCAAGCGAGCCGCTGCCATTGATTCTGGTGGATGAGCCGAGCATTTATCGGCGCTACGCCCTTGAGGCGCTGGAACGGGCGAATATCCCGTGGCGCCAGGCGTACCTGGCATCGAACCTGATCGGCATCAAGGCCGCGACCCGCGCAGGGCTGGGCGTGACCCCACGGAGCATGGAGATGCTAGGGCCGGATATGCGGGTATTGGGGGAAAACGATGGATTGCCGAGGATGCCGGAGGTCACGTACTACCTGTGGATCCGTCCGAACACGGCGAACCCGATTGCGCGCAAGGCATATGACCTGATCAGGGCCAGCCAGGGGCTGGCGCTGGGGTGACGGTTATTGCTGGGTCAATTGGGTCCATAGCGCGGGTGCGCCGGCAGACTTGGCGATCGCCTCGAGGCGCGCTGCATGCTCGGCCATGTCCTGCTCGCTGGCACGAATGATCGTAGTGGGCCGGCGATCCGCTGGCAGGCGGCGGATTTCCGAAGGACGATTGCCCGAGCCTTCCGCCGAACCATTGCCGTCCGAGGCATTACCGGCCAGGGACAGACTGGTCTGGCCACCGGTCATGGTCAGGTAGACGTCGGCGAGAATCTCGGAGTCGAGCAACGCGCCGTGGAGTTCACGGCCGGAGTTGTCGACGCCATAGCGTTTGCACAATGCGTCGAGGCTGTTGCGCTGGCCCGGGTGACGCTCACGCGCCATCATCAAGGTGTCGAGGATCGAGCAGTGCCGGGTAATATCAGCCCGGTCGGTCTGCCCCATCAGCGCGAATTCGTTGTTGATGAAGCCAACGTCGAACGCCGCGTTATGGATGATCAGTTGCGCGCCGTTGATGAACTCAAAGAACTCATCCGCCACTTCGGCAAACCGTGGCTTGCCCACCAGGAATTCGTTGGTGATGCCGTGGACGCCGATGGCGCCTTCGTCACTTTCCCGATCCGGTTGCAGGTAGACGTGGAAGTGCCGGCCGGTGAGGCGGCGGCCCATCAGTTCGACACAGCCGATTTCAATGATCCGGTGGCCGTCGGTCACCGGCATGCCGGTGGTTTCGGTATCGAGTACAACAGATCGGATGGCCATCAGGGTTCAGCTCTCAACGGTTTGGTACATTTCAAGGGGCGGGATCTTAACACGTCAGACGGCATCAGCTCTGTTTGTAGCCGCGCACTTCATCCACACCGCGGTTGGCCAGTTGGTCGGCCCGCTCGTTGCCGGGATGGCCGATGTGCCCGCGCACCCATTTCCAGGTGATGTTGTGGCGATTGCATTGCTCATCGAGCAATTGCCACAGGTCGGCGTTTTTCACCGGCTCCTTGGCCGCAGTCTTCCAGCCGCGCTTCTTCCAGTTGACCATCCACTCGTTGATGCCCTTCATCACGTACTGGGAGTCGGTCACCAGCAATACGTCGCAACGGCGCTTGAGCTCTTCCAGGCCACGGATCGCGCCCATCAGTTCCATACGGTTGTTGGTGGTGTTGGCTTCGCCGCCCCACAGTTCCTTCTCCACGCCCTTGCACACCAGCAAGGCGCCCCATCCGCCAGGGCCGGGGTTGCCCTTGCAGGCGCCATCGGTGAAGAGTTCTACGGTATCGGTCATTTCACTGTCCATTAAAGCGGGATCCATCAAAGCGGGTTGCCGATAATCGACCGACAAGTGCCCGAGGTCGAGAGGCTCGACCTGAAATCAAAAAGGTATGTTTACTGTTCGCTCTGCTTGCGATTGACCTTGGCCATCGGCATCGGCACCAGCTTGCCCATCGGCTCGCGACGCACCTGGCGCACCGGGCGCAGGCCAACGACGATCTTGCGCGCCACCAACAGGTAGAAACCCCCGCCGGACAATTGCCAGGCACCGGCCCTGCGTTCCCAGCCGGCCAGCCGGCCTTGCCACTTGGCAGACGCAAGCGGCGGACGATAGCACCCGAAGCGGCGTTTCTCCAGCGCAAAGCCCAGCAGGTTCAACCAGTCGCCGACTCGCGACGGCGAGATGCAGCGCGCCTGGCGCAGCCCGTCATGGGCGAACACATGGCGCAAGCCCCAACTGCTCCAGGGGTTGATGCCAATGATCAGCAAATGGCCACCAGGGCGCACGCTGCTGGCCGCTTCGCGCAGCAAACCGTGGGGCGACAGGCAGAAATCCAGGCCATGCTGCATCACCACCACATCGGCCGCATGCTCGCTCAACGGCCAGGCCTGCTCCTCGCAGACGATTTCAACCCCCGGCAGCGGCGCCCCCAGGCGCACATTGCGTTGCACCTGGGGTGCCGACGGCGGGGTTTGTGCCGACGGCCCGTAATGCACCAGGTAACCACCAAAGAACCGACCCAGCTCGTCTTCGAGCATGCGCCGTTCTTCATCCAGTAAAAATTGCCCGACAGGCCCGGACAGCCATTCACGGGCGGCACTGATCAGTGCCAGCCACTCGGGATCGGCCTGGGCGAACGCTTTATCAGTCATTGCATTCTCCAACGCGCCAAGAAGCTCTAAGATGCACCAATGTGTTCAGCTTGGCGAATCAAAGAATGATACAGATCAGTGCCCTGCCCGCCTTCACCGATAACTACATCTGGTTGTTACAGGATCA
Organism: Pseudomonas sp. K5002; assembly: GCF_013386655.1. NCBI lineage: Bacteria > Pseudomonadati > Pseudomonadota > Gammaproteobacteria > Pseudomonadales > Pseudomonadaceae > Pseudomonas > Pseudomonas sp. K5002. Next base: position 6,478 of record NZ_JACARK010000353.1, read on the forward strand.
GCCGAACAAGCGCTGCGCGGTGGTCGATCCCGGTGATGCCGCGCCCGTGCTGGCCTGGCTCCAGCAGCATCCCGAGTGGACCCTCAGCGACATCCTGGTGACTCACCATCACCATGATCATGTCGGCGGCGTCGAGCAACTTAAAAGTGTTTCAGGCGCCACGGTCTACGGCCCGGCAAATGAAAAGATCCCGGCGCGGGACGTGGCACTCCAGGATAACGACCGCATCAACGTGCTGGGTTGGGACTTCGAGGTGTTTGCCGTACCCGGCCATACCCTGGGGCACATCGCCTTTTATCACGAGGGCGTGCTGTTCTGTGGCGACACCCTCTTCGCCGCCGGTTGTGGCCGCCTGTTCGAAGGCACCCCGCAGCAAATGCACACCTCACTGGAGCGCCTGGCGGCCTTGCCGGCCAACACGCTGGTGTACTGCACCCACGAATACACACAAAGTAACCTGAAATTCGCCCAGGCCGTGGAACCGCATAACGCGGATATCGCCGAACGGGTGGAGAACGTGCGGCAACTGCGGGCGAACGGCCAGATAACATTGCCTTCGACTTTGGCCCTGGAAAAACGCACCAACCCTTTTCTGCGAACCTCTGAAACATCCGTTAAAGAAAAAGCGGACGAACGGAATGGCCGCGATAACCGGGCCGGGAGTGAGGTGTTTGCTAGCTTGAGGTCGTGGAAAGATACGTTCTAAGCGCGCGGAATTTAGTACGTAATTTCTGAATGGTTGACCGCAACCCACGCGCTTTCTAGAATCGCCCGACATTTTTGCCCGGAACTTACTTCCAGCCAATGTCGTCATCTATTCGTAAAACCAACCATTCAGACGCATTGACCCGCCTGGCTCAAGCCGTGGCGGTGGCTGTGTCCGCTACTCTGGCGGGCTGCCAATCGACCCATTTTGCCGCACAATCCACCGTGCAACCCAAGCCAAACCTTACCGCCAAGATCAAGCAAAAACCCCTATGGCTATCAGAGAAGCCAAGCCCGGAAGTGCCCCAGGATGTCTGGGAACGCATGCGCCGGGGCTTTCAATTGCAGGACGGGTTAGGCGTCAACCCGCGCATTGAACAGCAACGATTGTGGTTTGCCAGCAACCCATCCTTCCTCGAGAACGCCGGCGAACGCGGCAGCCTCTACATTCATTACATCGTCGAACGCCTTGAAGAACGCAACATGCCGCTGGAGCTGGCGCTGCTGCCAGTGATTGAAAGTGCCTACAACCCAATGGCCTATTCCCGCAGCGATGCGGTCGGCCTGTGGCAGTTCGTTCCCGCCACCGGGCGCTATTTCAACCTGCGTCAGACCCGCGCCTACGACGGCCGCCGCGACATCACCGCCTCCACCACCGCCGCCCTCGACTACCTGACGCGCCTGCATGACATGTTCAACGGCGACTGGTTGCTGGCCCTGGCGGCTTACAACGCCGGTGAGGGCACGGTCAGCCGAGCCATCGAGCGTAACGAGAAGCTCGGCTTGCCGACGGACTACTGGAACCTGCCACTGCCCCAGGAAACCAAGGACTACGTGCCCAAGTTCCTGGCGCTGTCCCAGGTGGTGCTGGCCCCCGAGGCGTATGGCGTCAACCTGAACCCGATCGCCAACACGCCGTACTTCGAAGTGGTAGAAATCAAGACCAGCATGGACCTGTCACGGGTCGCCGCGCTGGCCGAGATTGACGAAGACGAACTGTTCCAGCTCAACCCTGCCTTGAAACAGCGCACCACCCTGGACGGCCCGCAGCATTTGCTGGTGCCGACGTCCAAGGCGCAGCTGCTGGCCAGCAGCCTTTCGGCGATGAAGCCCGAAGAATTGCTGAGCATGCGCCCGAAAAAGCCGGTGTTCGACGACGTTGAGCACAAGGCCATTGCCGGTCGCACCCGCAACTACAAGGTGCGCAGCGGCGACAACCTGACGCTGATCGCCAAGGCCAACAAGGTCGATGTACATGACCTGCAGCGCTGGAACAAGCTCAACGGGCAGGCGCTCAAGGTCGGCCAGACCCTGGTGATGCAGGACACCCGCAAGCTGGTGGCCAAGGCCGACAGCAAGAAGCCGGTGCAATACAAGGTCAAGAAAGGCGATTCGCTGTACATCGTCGCCAAGCGCTTCAACGTCGAGATGCAACATCTCAAGCGCTGGAACCCACGCACTGGCCAGGCGCTGAAACCTGGGCAGATGCTGGTGGTTTCCGGGCCGCGCTAAGCAGCAAACACGAGGGGGAACTGGCAACAGCTCCCCCTTTGTTCTTCACCCTGCCAACCCCCATCCAAGCCTGTAGTCTCCCTCCTGCGGCGCCAGCCTTTTTCCAATCGGAACAAGCTGTTACTGTACGGTTCATAAAGCCCAAGCCGCCTGGATCGGATCCCTGACTTGAAGCGTCCCCTCCTTCTACTAATAAGTCTGGCCTTGAGCTTTTCCGCGAACGCGACCATTACCGAGAGCCACGGTTATGCGCAGTTCGGCACGCTCAAGTACCCGGCCAAATTCACCCACTTCGACTGGGTAAACCCCGCAGCGCCCAAGGGCGGCACCTTGCGGGTCATGGCGTTTGGCACTTTCGACACCCTCAACCCGTACACCTTCAAGGGTTCCAGCCCGGTTTCCACCGCCAATTTCCTGCAATATGGGGTTAACGAGCTCAATGAGCCGTTGATGGTAGGCACCGGCCAGTACGCCCCCTCTGGCGATGAGCCGACTTCCAGCTACGGCCTGATTGCCCAATCGGTGGAATACAGCGAGGACCGCAGCTGGGTAGTGTTCAACCTGCGCCCTGAAGCGCGGTTTCACGATGGCAAGCCGATCACCGCCTACGACGTGGCGTTTTCCTATCGCACGCTGCTGACCGAAGGCCACCCGCAGTACCGCACCAACCTGCAGGAAGTGGCCCGGGTCGACATTCTTAACCGGCATCGCATTCGTTTTGTGTTCAAGCGCGCCGGCAACCCGTTGCTGATCCTGCGCCTGGGCGAGCTACCGGTATTGCCCCAGCATTACTGGAAAAACCGCGACTTCAAGGCCACCACGTTCGAGCCGCCGCTGGGCAGTGGACCTTACCGCATCAGCAAGGTCAGCCCCGGGCGACAACTGGTGTTCGAGCGGGTCAAGGATTACTGGGGCAAGGACCTGGCGGTCAACCGTGGTTTGTATAACTACGACAAGGTCGAGGTGGAGTTCTACCGAGACAGCGACGTGGCCTTCGAAGCGTTCAAGGCCGGCGAGTTCGATATCTATATCGAGCACCAGGCGAAGAACTGGGCCAACGGCTACAACTTCCCGGCGGTCAACCGCGGCGATGTGATCAAGGCGCAGATCGCCCACCAGATACCGACCCAGAGCCAGGGACTGTTCATGAACAGCCGGCGCCCGGCCTTCAGCCAGGCCAAGGTCCGCGAAGCCTTGGGGCTGATGTTCGATTTCGAGTGGACCAACCGCACCCTGTTCAGCGGCGCCTATAAACGCAGCCTCAGCTATTACCCCAACAGCGAATTCTCCGCCACCGGCGTGCCGACCGGTCATGAGTGGCTGATGCTGTCGCCCTATCGCGACCAACTGCCGGCCAACCTGTTTACCCAGCCATTCAGCCTGCCCCAGACCGACGGTCGTGGCATTCCTCGCGACACGATGCGCCGCGCCCTCGCATTGTTGGCGGACGCCGGCTGGAAGCTGTCCGGGCAACGCTTGCTCAACAGTGACGGGCAGCCGCTGAGGCTGGAGATTCTGCTGGTGAACCCGAACCTGGAGCGCATCCTGCAGCCCTATGTCGAGAATCTGACAAGCATCGGCGTCGATGCCCGCTTGCGCACGGTAGACCGCGCGCAGTACAAACAACGCCTCGATCAGTTCGACTTCGACATGATTCTGATGACCCTCAACCAGACCCTCAGCCCCGGCCTTGAGCAGTGGCAGTATTTCCACTCCAGCCAGGCGGGGATCAAGGGCAGCAAGAATTACGCAGGCATCGCCAACCCGGTGGTCGACCACCTGCTGGACCAACTGCTGGCGGCGCAAACCCGTGAAGAACAGTTGGCCGCCGGCCGGGCGCTGGACCGCGTCCTGCTGTGGCAGCACTACAGTATTCCCAACTGGTACCTCAACTATCATCGCCTGGCGTACCGCAACCGGTTCGCCTTCGTCACCACGCCGCCCTACAGCCTGGGCCTGAGCGCATGGTGGCTGAAAGCTTCGGAGAAAGCCCAATGATACCTTTGCGTACTGCGATCCTTGGCAGCCTGCTGTTTTGCGCCGCGGCCAATGCGGCCCCGCAACATGCCCTGACCCTCTACAACGAACCGCCCAAGTACCCCGCCGATTTCAAACACGTCGACTACGTAAATCCGGATGCCCCCAAGGGTGGCACCTTCCGCGTATCCAGCATGGGCAGCTTCGACAGCCTCAACCCATTCATCAGCAAGGGCGTGCCGGCAGATGATATCGGCCTGATCTACGACACCCTCGCCCAGCAAAGCCTGGACGAACCCATCACCGAATACGGGCTGGTGGCCGGCAAGATCGAAAAGGCCCCGGACAACAGCTGGGTGCGCTTCTACATCCGCCCCGAAGCGCGCTTCCACGACGGCCACCCGATCCGTGCCGAAGACGTGGTGTTCAGCTTCCAGACACTGATGAAGGACGGCTCGCCGATCTTCAAGACCTACTACGCCGATGTCGACGAAGTGATCGCCGAAGACCCGCTGCGGGTGCTGTTCAAGTTCAAGCGCACCAACAACCGCGAACTGCCGCTGATCCTTGGGCAACTGACAGTGTTGCCCAAGCATTACTGGGAGGGCCGCGACTTCTCCAAGGGCAACCTGGAGATTCCGCTGGGCAGCGGCCCGTACAAGGTGGCCGAGGTCAAGGCCGGGCGTTCGATCCGCTACGAGCGGGTCAAGGACTACTGGGCCAAGGACCTGCCGATCAACAAGGGTTTCTACAACTTCGATTACCGGGTCACCGATTACTACCGCGACAACACCGTGGCCCTCGAAGCCCTCAAGGCCGGGCAGTTCGATTACTGGCTGGAAATCAGCGCGAAAAACTGGGCCAATGCCTACAACACCCCCGCCGTCACCCAGGGCCGCCTGATCAAGGAAGAAATCCCCAACGGCAACCCCACCGGCATGCAGGGCTTCGTGTTCAACACCCGCAAACCGATGTTCCAGGATGTGCGGGTGCGCAAGGCCATCAGCCTGTTGCTGGACTTTGAATGGAGCAACAAGCAACTGTTCAACGGCGCCTACACCCGCAGCCGCAGTTATTTCGAAAACTCCGAGATGGCCGCCACCGGCCTGCCCGGCCCGGATGAGCTGGCGATTCTTGAACCGCTGCGGGACAAGATCCCGCCCCAGGTGTTTACCGAAGCCTTCGAGCCATCGAAGACCGACGCCAGCGGCATGATCCGCACCCAGCAGCGCGAGGCCTATCAACTGCTGCAAGAGGCCGGCTGGAAGATCGTCGACGACAAGATGGTCGACACCACCGGCAAGCCAGTGACCATCGAGTTCCTGCTGGCACAGACCGAGTTCGAACGCATCCTGTTGCCGTTCAAGCGCAACCTGGCAGACCTGGGGATCGACCTGGTGATTCGCCGGGTCGACATCTCGCAGTACATCAACCGCATCCGTTCGCGGGATTTCGACATGGTGGTGGGCAGCTTCCCGCAATCCTCATCGCCCGGTAACGAGCAGCGCGAGTACTGGAAGTCGTCCAGCGCCGACAAGCCCGGCAGCCGCAACTACATCGGCCTGAAAGACCCGGCCATCGACCAGTTGGTGGAAGAACTCATCGACTCCGACTCGCGCAAGAGCCTGGTGGCCCACGCCAAGGCCCTGGACCGCGTGCTGCAGTTCGGCTACTACGTGATCCCCAACTGGCACATCAAGACCTTCCGCGTGGCGTATTGGGACCACCTCGGCCATCCGAAGGTCTCGCCACGGTATGACGTCGGCACCGCCACCTGGTGGAGCAAACCCGACGTGAAACCTGCGATAACCGTGGACACCAACCAGAGCGCCGATCCGGCGAGCGGGGGCGACTGAGATGCTGGCCTATATTTTTCGTCGACTGCTGCTGATCATCCCGACCCTGTTCGGCATTTTGCTGATCAACTTTGTGATCATCCAGGCCGCCCCGGGTGGCCCGGTGGAGCAGATGATCGCCAAGCTCGAAGGCTTTGAAGGCGCCACCAGCCGGATTGCCGGGGGCGGTGCCGAAGTCTCGGTGGCCGGTTCCAGCTACCGCGGCGCCCAGGGCCTGGACCCGGCGCTGGTGAAGGAAATCGAGAAGATGTACGGCTTTGACAAATCGGCGCCGGAACGCTTGTGGATCATGGTCAAGAACTACGCCCGGCTGGATTTTGGCGACAGCTTCTTTCGCGATGCGAAGGTCATCGACCTGATCAAGGAAAAGATGCCGGTGTCCATCTCCCTCGGATTATGGAGCACCCTGATCATGTACCTGGTGTCGATCCCCCTGGGGATCGCCAAGGCTACGCGGCACGGCAGCCACTTTGACGTGTGGACCAGCTCGGCGATCATCGTCGGCTACGCGATCCCGGCGTTCCTGTTTGCGATCCTGCTGATCGTGGTGTTCGCCGGCGGCAGTTACTTCGACTGGTTTCCGTTACGCGGGCTCACGTCCAACAACTTTGATGAGTTGAGCTGGGGCGGCAAGATCCTCGATTACTTCTGGCACCTTGCCCTGCCGGTGACCGCCCTGGTGATCGGCAACTTCGCCACCATGACCCTGCTCACCAAAAACAGCTTCCTCGACGAGATCAACAAGCAGTACGTGGTTACCGCCAAGGCCAAGGGCCTGACCAACCACCGCGTGCTGTACGGCCATGTGTTTCGCAACGCGATGCTGCTGGTGATTGCCGGCTTCCCGTCGGCCTTTATCGGCATCTTCTTCACCGGCTCGTTGCTGGTGGAAGTGATCTTCTCCCTCGACGGCCTGGGCCTGATGAGCTTTGAAGCGGCGATCAACCGCGACTACCCGGTGGTGTTCGGCACCCTGTTTATCTTCACCCTGCTGGGATTGGTGGTGAAGCTGATCGGCGACCTCACCTACACCCTGGTCGATCCGCGCATCGACTTCGCCAGCCGGGAGCATTGAGATGAATCTATCCCCCCTCAATCGTCGCCGGTTCGAGCGTTTCAAGGCCAACAAGCGTGGCTGGTGGTCGCTGTGGCTGTTTTTGATCCTGTTCGGCCTGAGCCTGGGCGCCGAGCTGATCGCCAACGACAAGCCGCTGGCGGTGCACTACGACGGCGACTGGTATTTCCCGGCGCTCAAGCGCTACCCCGAGACCACCTTCGGCGGCGAATTCCCGCTGGAAGCCAACTACAAGAGCCCCTATATCCAGGAGCTGCTCAAGGCCAAGGACGCGTGGACGTTGTGGGCGCCGATTCCGTACAGCTACCAGAGCATCAACTACGACCTGAAAGTTCCGGCCCCCGCCCCGCCGTCACGGGACAACCTGCTGGGCACCGATGACCAGGGCCGCGATGTGCTGGCGCGGGTGATCTACGGCTTCAGGATTTCCGTGCTGTTTGCCCTGACGCTCACCGTGCTCAGCTCGATCATCGGCGTGATCGCCGGCGCGTTGCAGGGCTTCTACGGTGGCTGGGTCGACCTGGCCGGCCAGCGTTTCCTGGAGATCTGGTCCGGCTTGCCGGTGCTGTACCTGTTGATCATCCTCGCCAGCTTCGTGCAACCCAACTTCTGGTGGCTGCTGGGGATCATGCTGCTGTTTTCCTGGATGAGCCTGGTGGACGTGGTGCGCGCCGAGTTCCTGCGCGGGCGTAACCTGGAATACGTGCGGGCGGCGCGGGCGCTGGGAATGCAGAACGGCGCGATCATGTTCCGCCATATCCTGCCCAACGCCATGGTCTCCACCATGACCTTCATGCCGTTCATCCTGACCGGCGCCATCGGCACCCTCACTGCGCTGGACTTCCTGGGCTTTGGCTTGCCGGCCGGCTCGCCGTCCCTGGGTGAGCTGGTGGCCCAGGGCAAATCCAACCTGCAGGCGCCGTGGCTGGGCATGAGTGCGTTTGCCGTGCTGGCGATCATGTTGAGTCTGCTGGTGTTTATCGGCGAGTCCGCTCGCGATGCCTTCGACCCGAGGAAATGAGATGAATCAGGACAATCTGATCGAAGTCCGCGACCTCTCCGTCGAGTTCGTCGTAGGCAACACCCACCAGCGTGTGGTGAACAACGTCAGCTTCGATATCAAGCGCGGCGAAACGCTGGCATTGGTGGGCGAAAGCGGCTCGGGCAAGTCGGTCACGGCGCACTCGATCCTGCGCCTGTTGCCCTACCCGCTGGCACGTCACCCGTCGGGCACGATCCAGTACGCCAACCACGATTTGCTGACCCTGAAGGAAAAGACCATCCGGCATATCCGCGGCAACCGGATTGCGATGATTTTCCAGGAACCGATGACCTCGTTGAACCCGCTGCACTCCATCGAGAAGCAGATCAACGAAGTGCTCGGCCTGCACAAGGGGCTTACCGGCAAGGTGGCCACCAAACGCACCCTGGAGCTGCTGGAACTGGTAGGCATCCCCGAGCCCCATAAACGCCTCAAGGCCCTGCCCCACGAGCTGTCCGGCGGCCAGCGCCAGCGGGTGATGATCGCCATGGCCCTGGCCAATGAGCCGGAGCTGTTGATTGCCGACGAACCGACCACGGCACTCGACGTCACCGTGCAGCTGAAGATCCTGGAGCTGCTCAAGGAATTGCAGGCGCGCCTGGGCATGGCCTTGCTGTTGATCAGCCACGACTTGAACCTGGTAAGGCGCATTGCCCACCGGGTATGCGTGATGCAAAAAGGCTGCATCGTCGAGCAGGCCGAATGCGAAAGCCTGTTCCAGGCGCCGCAGCACCCTTACACCCAGGAGCTGCTGGCAGCGGAACCCAGCGGCGGCCCCGCCACCAATGAAGTCGGCCCACCGTTGCTGGAAGTCGATGACCTGAAGGTCTGGTTCCCAATCAAGAAAGGCTTCCTGCGCAATACCGTCGATTACGTCAAGGCGGTGGATGGCATCAACTTCAGCCTGCCCCAGGGCCAGACGCTGGGCATCGTCGGTGAAAGCGGCTCGGGCAAATCCACCCTGGGCCTGGCAATTTTGCGGCTGATTGCGAGCAAGGGTGGCATTCGCTTCGAAGGCCATCAGATGGACAAGCTCAGCCAGCAACAGGTGCGCCCGCTGCGCCGGGAAATGCAGGTGGTGTTCCAGGATCCGTTTGGCAGCCTGAGCCCGCGCATGTGCGTGAGCGAGATCGTCGGCGAAGGCCTGCGTATTCACAAGATGGGCACTGCCGCCGAGCAGGAAGCGGCGATTATCGCCGCGCTGAAGGAAGTGGGCCTGGACCCGGAAACCCGCAATCGCTACCCTCACGAATTTTCCGGCGGCCAACGCCAGCGCATCGCTATTGCCCGCGCCCTGGTGCTCAAGCCCCGGCTGATTTTGCTGGATGAGCCGACCTCGGCCCTCGACCGTACCGTGCAGCGCCAGGTGGTGGACCTGCTGCGCAACCTGCAGGCCAAGTACAACCTGACCTACCTGTTCATCAGCCACGACCTGGCGGTGGTCAAGGCCTTGAGTCACCAACTGATGGTAGTAAAACACGGGCAGGCGGTTGAACAGGGAGATGCACCCGCGATCTTCGCCAACCCCCAGCATGCCTACACCCGGCAACTGCTGGAGGCGGCGTTTTTGGTGCCCGGCCCCTAGCAGTAGAACCACCGTAGCAGCTGTCGAGCCCCAGCGAGGCTGCGGCTCGACAGCTGCTACGCCATTGGGTGTCAGAAATCGGTTGAGGCCGACAATTCACGCCAGGCAGCGGTCTCTTCCTTGACGTAGGCCAGCTTGTCCTCAATCGCCTGCAACGTGTCGGTGCCCAGGGCCAGGCGCATCGGCGGATGCAGCGCTTCCACCAGCTTGATCATGGCCACTGCCAGCAGCTCCGGGTTACCCGGTTGCTGCTGGTTGTAGACCTTGGCCAGCTTGCGCACCTCGCCGGACGTGGCGGCGTAGTCGTCGATGATCAAGGGCGACTCCACCAGGGAGTTGCCATCCAGGAAGTCGGTACGGAAATAACCCGGCTCCACCACCGTCACCTTGACGCCCAAGGGTGCCAGCTCTGCGTGCAGCGCCTCGCTCAACCCTTCAACGGCAAACTTGGTCGAGCAGTACGTGCCGAACCCCGCACCCGAACGGAAGCCGCCCACCGATGAAATATTGATCACGTGCCCGCTGCGCGCCTGGCGCATGAACGGCAATACACCGCGAGTGACATTGAGCAGCCCGAACACGTTGGTTTCATACAAGCGGCGAACCTCATCGGCAGACGCCTCCTCCACCGCGCCCAGCAGGCCAAAACCGGCATTGTTGACCAACACATCAATGCGCCCGAAGTGCTCAATGGCGGCACGGGCAACGTCGGCAGCCTGGGATTCGTCGGTCACGTCCAGTTGCACCGCCAGCAGCCCGGGTTGCTCACCGAAGCGTTCGGTAACGGTATGGGCGTTGCGGGCCGTCGCCACCACCGCATCACCGTGGGCCAGAGCTGCCGCGACGATTTTCGCGCCGATGCCCCGGGAAGCCCCGGTTACCAGCCAAACACGCTTGAAGGAATGTGCCGTTGTCATGATCCGTACCTGATGGAGTGAATGTGGAGCCAAGGTACGCTGAGGCATTAGCCTGAAAAACCGTCTCGTGCTACAAGCACTCTGAAACAGAATTTCATAATGGCTGACCGATGAACCTTGATCCCTTCAATGGCTTGACCGAATTTCTCGCCGTGGCCGAACTGAAGAGCTTCACCCAGGCCGCTGCACGCCTCGGCGTAACACCGACGGCGGTCAGCCATGCGGTGAAGACCCTGGAGAAGCGCACGGGTGTGGTGCTGTTCCAGCGCACCACGCGCCGGGTGGCGCTGACCGAGGCCGGCATGACGCTTTACAGCCGCCTGCGCCCCGCCGCCGGGGAGATTGACGAAGCGCTGGCGGCCCTCAGTGGCTACCGCGACCGGCCCATGGGCACTCTGCGGCTGACGGTGCCAAGGTTGTCGGGCACGTTGCTGATCGAGCCGTTGATCCCGCGTTTTCGCGAGGCCTTTCCCGATGTGGTGCTGGATATTTCCCTCGACGATGCCACGGTGGACCTGGTGACCGAGGGCTTCGACGCCGGTATTCGCCTGGGGGAATCCATCGACAAAGACATGGTTGCCGTGCGCCTGACCCCGGACCTGAACTGGTCGGTGGTGGGCTCTCCCGCCTACTTTGCCAAGGCCGGCAAGCCGACAACGCCGGAAGCGCTCACGGCCCATCAAACCATCGGTTATCGCTTCCTGACCTCGGGCATGGCACACCGCTGGGAATTCGAGCGGGCGGGCCGGGAATTTACGGTCGGCGTTCAAGGCGGGTTGATCGTCAATGACCGCAACCTGATGATCGCCGCCGCGCGGGCCGGCCAGGGCCTGGCGTACGTGAGTGATTTCGAGGTCATGGAGGACCTGGCTTCAGGCGCACTGGAGCCCGTGCTGCAATCTTTCGTACCGCCAAGCAGCGGGCTGTACCTGTATTTCCCCGCCCGAACCCAGAGCCAACCGAAACTGCGGGCCTTTATCGACCTGGCCACCGCATGGATTGCCGAAAAGCGTGGGCGCTGACAACGCCGCAAAAGCAAACCAATATCATTTGCGCAGTGCCCGGCCCTTTGGTTTAATCGCGACCAATTCTTATTTACGCCAAGGCTTCTGCGCCACATGGATACTGTGTCGACCCCGTCCACCTCGTTCAGCGACCTCTACGGCAATCACCATTCCTGGCTGCTGGGGCTGCTGCGCCGGCGCCTGAGCAATCGCTGGGATGCGGCGGACCTGGCCCATGACACCTTCATCCGGGTACTCAAGCGCCCGCCGGCCGACGCCGATGAGACGCGGGAGCGCTCCTACCTGGCCACCATCGCCCGGGGGTTGTGCATTGATCACTGGCGCCGGCGCCAACTGGAACAAGCGTGGCTGCAAAGCCTCGCGGACCGGCCCCAAGCCCTGCAACCGTCGCCGGAGCAGCGGGCAATCATTGTCGAAACCCTGTACGAAGTGGACGCCATGCTCGCGCGGCTGCCCCACAAAGTCCGCGAGGCATTCCTGCTGGCGCAGTTGCACGGCCTGCCCTACAAGCAGATCGGCGAACAGCTCGGGGTAGGCGAACGGATGGTGAAAAAATACCTGGCCCAGGCGCTGCTGCATTGCGCGGTGCTGGAAGCCGAACTGGACGGGATGCTCGTGGAGTGAACAGCCCCGGAAAGCTCAGCCATGCCAGCCTTGAGCAAGCGGCCCAATGGTACGTACGCCTGCAGGATCAGCCAGAGGCTGCCCAGCACTGGCAGGCATGGCTCGGGCAAAGTCCGGAACACCAGGCCGCCTGGGGCTATGTAGAACGGGTCAGCCAACGCTTTGCGCCGTTGGCCGAGCAATCCCACAGCGCCAGCCGTGCGTTGCGCAGCTCTCGGCGCCAGACGCTCAAGACCCTGCTGGTGTTGTGTGCCGGTTCAACGCTGGCCTGGGGCACCTGGCGCAACACCGCCCTGCCCCGGTTGGTGGGAGGCTGGAGTGCGGATTACGCAACCGCCGGCGGTGAAACCCGCGAAGCGCTGCTGGACGATGGCAGTCGCCTGTGGTTGAACGCCTTGAGCGCCCTGGATGTACGTTTTGACCGGGTCCAGCGCTTGCTGCACCTGCGTTTCGGCGAAGTGCTGATCGAGACCGCCAAGGACCCGAACCGCCCGTTCCTGGTGGAGACCCAACAGGGCCGCCTGCGCGCCCTGGGCACCCGCTTCAGCGTGTTGCAGGACGGCGACAGCACCGTGCTCAATGTGTTTGAAGGTCGGGTCGAAGTGCGCACCGCCGCCAGCCAGCAACAACGAATCATCGAGGTCGGGCAACAAGTGGCCTTCACCCGCGATGGGTTCAATCTCCATTCACCCGCATCCGCCACCCGTGAGGCCTGGAGCCGTGGCGTACTGCTGGCCGACAACCTGCCGCTTGGCCAACTGGTCGCCGAACTCAATCGTTTTCGCCCCGGCCACCTGGGCTGTGATCCAGCCGTGGCGCAATTGCCGGTAATGGGTTCGTTCCCCCTCAAAGACAGCGACCACGCACTGCGCCTGCTACAGGCCGCGCTGCCGATTCAGGTCGACACGCTCATGCCGTGGTGGGTCACGGTCAGGCCCAAACACCCAGGCGCATAAAAACTTTCAGCCGTCAGTTCCCTTTTCCAAAACTCGTTCGGTAAACCCTGCAGATGCTTTCAATTCGCCGATCGATTTGATCCAAAGGGAATGTTCATGTCGCAACCCGTTCGCTTCACTTTGCGCCCGCTGGCGCTGGCCGTTACTGCTACCTTGTTGTGCCTGGGCGCGCTCGACGCGCAAGCCGCCGAGTCACCGTCGACTCAGGAAACGGCCCGCCACTACACCATCGCCGCGGGTTCGTTGGTCAACGTGCTGAACAGCTTCGCCGAGCAGTCCGGGATCTTTTTCGCCGGCCACAACAGCCTGGCCAGCGGCAAAACCAGCCCGGGCCTCAACGGCAGCT
>NZ_JACARK010000354.1:0-8014 GCF_013386655.1 Pseudomonas sp. K5002
GCGTCGCCACGCCCCACATCCCCGACACCAGTGCCATTGCGCGCGGCCACAGGCGCTCTTCGAACACCAGTTGGATCATCGAGTAACACAGGGCCAGCAAGACCCCGCCGCCCAGCCCCTGGATGGAGCGCCCCGCGAGCATCACCGGCATGTTCGGCGCCAGGGCACAGATCAGCACGCCTACCATGAACACCAGTGTGGCCAGCGCATACGCCAGCCGTGGACCGGTGCGTTGCAACAGCTTGGAGGTGAGGGCGGAACCGAGGATCGAGGCCACCACGTACAGTGTGGTGCTCCACGCATAAAGCGCCAGGCCGCCGATTTCGGCCACCACCGACGGCAGGATGGTGGTGGCGATATAGGTGTTGGTGGCATACAGCGCGATGCCGCCTGAAAGGGCAATGGAGCGGGTGGCGTTCTTGCCGCTAAGCAACTCGCCCCAACTGCTGTCTTGGGTTTGCATCAACGATTCCTTGTAATGCGTTCGCGGAATGGAAGCCGGCGAAGGGCTAAGCGTCAGGCTTGAGGTAATTAACCAAGCAATTGCTTTTAATATTGCGTTGAGGCGAATTATTTTGCAAGGAATGACTTGTCAGGTGGCTGAGTCGCTATGGCAGCCGAGGGGGGGCGTGAGGCGCGCGGTTTCCCACGGCCGGCAGCACTTCACACCATCAGTTTCCGGCTGAACTTGGTTTCCATCACGATATGCGAAGCGGTGTGCGCCACCCCTTTGATCATGTTGATCCTGATGAGCTCGGCATTGAGTTCGCTCAGGGTGGCGGTGGCCAGGTGAATGATGAAATCGGACTCTCCCGAGACCGCGTAAACGGCCTGCACCGCTTCCATCCTGCGCAGCGAGGTCATCACATCGGTGTAGCTCTTGTTGGTGCAGGAGGTCATGGTAAAGCAGGTAACCGTCTGCTGAAGTCGGTCCTGGTCGATGCGCACGCTGTAGCCGGTGATGACGCCGGCCTTTTCCAGGCGGGTAATCCGCTCCTGCACCGCAGAGCGCGAGACCCCGAGCTTGCGGGCCAATGACGCGGTGGGTTCGCGTGCGTTGGCTTGCAGCAGGCCAAGCAATTGCCTGTCCTTGTCGGTGAGGTTAAACAGTGGACCGGGATTCTGCGTATCCATGGACACGTCCTTGACCCTCGCTGGGGTTCAGTTTTTATGAGTCGCCCTGTGTTGCGAGCGCTTTTCCTGAAACATATCCATCATTTTCAGGCCGGCGTAAACCGTTTGTGCGGCCGCCGGGCCCAGGGGGCCGCCATTCCATTCCAGGCCGTAGGCATCGAACAGGCGGTAGCGATCGGTTTCGCCGCAGATCGCCTCGGCGATGACGCGTGCGCCGATCGGCGCGGTGTTCATACCATGGCCACCAAATGATGTACACGCCCACAATCCCTGCCCCAGCGGGCCAATGTGCGGCATCTTGTGCCGCGCATAACCCATCAACCCGGACCAGGCCTTGGCGATCCTGATGCCGCGCAATTGCGGATAAACGTCGAGGATATCCTGCGTCAGCAATTGCCCCAGGCGTTTCTCATCCTGCAGGTTGCGCGTGGTAATGCGGCCGCCCCAGAGCAGGCGGTCGCCCTCGACGATGCGGTAATAGTCCGAGGCCCGGCGGTTATCGCCCACGGCATCGGAGGTACAGACCGCCTCGGCCAGGCGATCGCCCAGGTGCTCGGTCAGCACCGCATAGGTCGCGATCGGCAGGAAGGCGCGGCGTAATTTGCCGAACTCAGGCCCCCCATAGCCGCCGCAGCAGTACACCACGTGGGCACAATCGACAGTGCCCTGATCGGTGATGACCCGGTGTCGCCCGTTGCGGCTTTCGACGGCGGTCATGGGCGAGCGTTCATGGATTTTGCCACCACTTTGCTCGATCAGTCGGGCCAGGCCGAGGCAATAGTTCAAGGGGTGGAAGTGAAAGCCATGGTTGTCGCGCAGCGCCTGGAAATACCGCTCGGTCTTGAGCTTTTCGCGCACCGCCTGGCGATCCAGATAGTCGAGGTGAAAGTCGAAATCCGCGGCCATTTTGTCCCGCACGCGCTGCAGGTTGTCGCCATCTTCGTAGCGCACCACACTCAGTTTCCCCGGGGTTGGCGTGCAGCCGGGCAACTGATGACCGGCGATCATGCCCCGAACAATCTCGACGCCTTCAAGCGACAGTTTGAACAGCGCGGCGGCCGTCGGTTTGCCGCAGCGTCGCTCGATGGCGGCCAACCCTTCGGACCAGCCCTGGAGCACGAAGCCACCGTTGCGTCCTGACGCTCCCCAGGCCACGCGACCGGCATCCAGCAGCACCACCGACTGCCCGCGGGAGACCAGCTCCCACGCCGTGCTCAGCCCCGCCAGCCCGGCGCCAATCACGCACACATCGGCCCGGGCGTTGCCACACAGCGCCTGGCGTTCAGTCGTGTCGCGCATCGTGGCGGTGTAGTAATTGTTGTTATAGGAGTACATGAAGTCGGCCGTCCTTTTTTCGCGGCGCAGGCATACAGCGCGCCGCGTCGAGGACGGGGCGCCTGTACGGCCTGTGGGGGTTTTTACTGCACCTGGGTGAGGTCGGCGCCGTACCATTTCTCTGACAATTGCTTGAGCGTGCCGTCGGCTTTCATGTCGGCGACGATCTTGGTCAGCGCGCTGTTGAACGCCTCGTCGCCCTTGTCCACGGCGATGGCCAGGGGTTCGTAGTAGGCGGGTTTGCCTTCCACCCTGACGATGGGGTAGCCATTCTTGACGGCGGCGACGATGGTGGGCAGGGCGGACAGGGTTGCGTTCAGGCGCACCCCGTCTCCCATGCGCAGGTCATCCAGCGGGCCCATGCTGTCGCCGTACGTGCGAACCTCGCCGGGGGTGACTTCGTAAGTGAACGGCGGCACATCGGCGGCGTCGATCTTCAGGCGGCGGTTGATATAGTCCTCCGAAGTCGTACCGACTTCGACGCCGATGATCTTGCCGTTCAGGTCCGCCACTTTGGTCTCGGCCGCGTCCTTGTGCACCGCGAATACATACGGCGTGTAGTAGTAGATCGCGGGGAAGTCGAGCACCCGGGTGCGCTCGGTGGTAGGCGTCATGGAGCCGACCGACAGGTCCCAGCGGCTCGACCAGCGCCCGGCGGTGATGATCCCGTATTCGGGCGTCACGAAGTCGACTTTGCTGCCCAGGCGTTTGCCGATTTCGCTGGCGACGTCGATATCGAAGCCTTGCAGCTTATTGTCCGGGCCCAGGAACGATTGCGGTGGCCAGTTGGCCGACGTGGCCACCTTGATCACCTTGGTTTCATGGATGCGGTCGAGGGTCGAGCCCGCCCAGGCCGCGCCTGTGAGGCTGGTGAGGGCGGTGGCGACAGCGGCTGCGGTGAAGAAGCGAGTGAACGAGATCATGGGTAAGCCTCCAGTATCTTGAGTGCGGTGCCTGTTGTTTTTATCGGTGACTTCGCAAGGTTCGACGGTGCTGCTCAGTGGCTGAGAATCTGCGACAGGAATTCCCGGGCACGCTCGTGCTGCGGGTTGTCAAAAAACTCGGTGGGTTTGGCTTGCTCGATGATGCAGCCCTGGTCCATGAAGATGATCCGGTCGGCCACCCGCCGGGCGAATCCCATCTCGTGGGTGACGCAGACCATGGTGATGCCGTCCTGGGCCAGTTCGCCCATCACGTCCAGCACTTCCTTGACCATCTCGGGGTCAAGGGCCGACGTGGGCTCGTCGAACAGCATGATGCGCGGGCGCATGCACAAGGCCCGGGCAATGGCGACGCGCTGCTGCTGGCCGCCCGAGAGCTGGCTGGGGTATTTGTCGGCCTGGTTCCCGATGCGCACCCGATCCAGGTATTCATAGGCCAGTTCGCGGGCCTGGGGCTCGCTGAGCTTGCTCACCAGACGCGGTCCCGCCATGAGGTTCTCCAGCACCGTCATGTGCGGGAACAGGTTGAACTGCTGGAACACCATGCCGACCTGGCGCCGTATGCCCGCCACGCAGGCGGCATCACGGGTCAACTCGGTGCCCTCGATGAACACGTGGCCTTTCTGGAAGTCTTCCAGCAGGTTCAGGCAGCGAATCAACGTGGACTTGCCGGAGCCCGACGGCCCGCAGACCACCACGATTTCACCGCTGGCAATGTGCAGGTCGATGCCCTTGAGCACATAAAAATCGCCATACCATTTATGCATGTCCTGGATCGATATTGCAGGGTATGGAGCAGGGACTATTGAGGGCTGATTCATCGTCATGCTCCTGGTTCAGCGATGGGCGCGGTTGAAGTGCTTTTCCAGGCGGGCCTGGACGGTTTCCAGCATGATCGACAGCAGCCAATACAGCACGGCGGCGGTGATCAGCATTTCCAGGTGCCGGAACTCGGCGCGTCCCTGGGTTCGTGCCAGGAACATCAGCTCCCAGACGCCGATCACCGACACCAGCGAACTGTCCTTGAGCATCGAGATGAACTGGTTGCCCGTTGGCGGAATGATCAGGCGCATGGACTGCGGGAGAATCACCCGGGTCATCGTCTGGAACGGGTTCAGGCCAATCGCCCGCGAGGCTTCCCACTGGCCCCGCGAGATGCTGCTGATACCGGCGCGGAAGATCTCCGTCATGTAGGCGCCATAACACAGCGAGAGCGCCAGGATCCCGGCTGGAACCGCTCCAACGACATAGCCCAGTTGAGGGATGCCCAGGTAAATCAGATAGATCTGGATCAGCAGCGGAACGCCGCGGAAAAACGAGGTGTAGAAGCTCGCAATCGCAATCGCGAAGCCGTTGGAAGACAAGCGCGCGGTGGCGCCCAGCAGCGCCAGGACGAACGCAATCGCAATCGAAATCGCCGACACGTAGACGGTGGTGAACACCCCCTGGGTGATCATGAAGCCGATTTTGGTCGCGATGAAACTGTAGGAAAGGTTGAAGGTGTCGAAGAACAACAGGAACAGCACCAGCAACTCGCACCAGACCGTGATGATCTGCGCGCGCAAGGGAAAGCGGCCAAGGATGAACAGGTTCAGCACCACCGTCAGGGTGAACGTGCCGCCCACTGCAATATCTCGTGCCAGTGGTGCCTTCAGGTCGAGAACGATGGGGCCCATCAAGTGGGAGAGGCGGCCTTCACCGACGCCGCAGGCGAGCGTGATGATGAAAATCACCACGGCCACCGCGCCCATGAATACCGCGCTGTCCGTCATGCGGGTCTTGACGATATGGTCTCTGTACATGGCTTACACGCCCCGGGGTGAGCCCCTTTATTGTTGTAAGCCCATTATGGGTTGACGAAATGCCGGGCGGCACCCTGCGGATTGTTGGGATTTGTGGTTTTTATTGGCGTATGAGGGGAGGGGAGCCGTACATATGCCGGGCGGAGTCATCAGGCTTTCGCCAGCAATCATTTCGCGCCAGACTCATGGGCATTCATCGCCCCAAGGTAGCCACCATGATTTCCCATGTGTTTTTAGGTACAGGTGATTTTGATCGGGCTTTTGCTTTCTATTCGAAGGTGATGGCTGAGTTGGGCCTCAGGTTGAAATTTTGCGATGCGGATAAACCGTGGGCCGGTTGGGTGGCTGAAACCGCACCTCGCCCGATCTTCGTCATTGGGGCGCCATTTGATGGCAAACCGAGTGCACCTGGGAATGGGCAGATGGTGGGGCTACTTGCACCCAGTCGGGAAACGGTTAGAAGAAGTTATACAGCGGCGTTGGCGCTCGGCGGGATATGTGAAGGAGAGCCTGGATTAAGGCCTCACTACCACCCCGATTATTACGGCGCGTATTTTCGAGATACTGATGGCAACAAGCTGTGCGTGTGCTGCCATGATCCACAAGCAAATTACCCTCGGTGAGGGTGAGTTGAACGAGCAAAAGCTGAGGCTGGGATTTCGCATAGGCCAGGACGCTACGCAGCAGTTTGTTTCCGATGCCTTTCTGGAACGTACATTCCGAAGAGCGTCGACCCGAAGCAGCCTCTCAACACGTTTTGTGAGGACCCGTCGCCAACGTCTGCCATGTGAGTCCGAGCTGCATCAATTTCCCCACAGCAAAAGGTTCACCAGGTTCGGCAAACCCAGAAAGTAAATCCCGCTCTCCGCCGAAATTCCGGGCGCGCCGTCCATTGGCACTCCTGATTCAGCAAGCACTCACCCCGTGGCGAGGGAGCAAGCTCCCTCGCCACAGGTTGTCGGCTGCCCTTACGCTTGCGGTATTGGTCAGACGGTTACCGTTCTGCCACCTGCGCTGAGTGCTTTCGCCCCATTTTCGCGCACGGTACAGCGTGTTTTGCACGACGTCCCGCCTATCCAGCGGGCCCGACAACAGCGGTCCGTTTCTTGCTAGAGCCAGCTTAATCAATGACATGGCATTTTGCCGTCAATCATTTCAAAGCTTGATTCGCTGTTGAGGCGAGTGGTTCTAGGAGTAGTCGGACATGCAAAGTGTGTTGTCGCCAGGTATCCGCCTGCTCGGACGTTTTGGATTCGCGCGCAAGTTCCAGATCCTGTTTTTCCTGTTCATGCTGCCCCTGGCGGGCAGCCTGTGGATGATCGCGCAGGAGTACCGCACCAAGCTGACGGTGATTTCCAGTGAGCAATCCGGGGTGCGCGAACTGCTGGCGCTGGATGCCCTGGACGCCCAACTGACCGCCCAGCGCAACCTGGCGGCGCGCTGGAAAGCTGCCGACATCCTCCACGACCAGACACCCGCGGCCAAGGCGGCCATGACTGCGGTCGATACCAATTTCCCGCTGATCCTGCAAAGCGTGCAGGCCCTGGGCGAGGCCCTCAAAGCCCAGAACGCCCGCCCGGATACCCTTGCACGTTTTGAGGCATTGCAAGCCTCGGTCACGGGCATGGATTCCCAATCCCTGCGCACCGTGGGCTGGTGGCCGGATGGTTATGACCGCTTCACGTCTGCGCTGAGCGCGATGCAAACCCTGCGCGAACAGATCACCATGGACACCGGGTTGATCCTCGATCCGTGGCTTGAAACCTATTTGCTGATGCAGATTTCCACCCAGCAAACCCCCGACCTGATCGAGCGTATCGGGCGTATGGCGAGCGTCGGGCAGTCATCCATCGCATCGGGGCAGTTCACCCTGCAAAGCCGTTTGCAGATGCGTGATTTGCGCGGTCGCATCGGCGACGCAAGGGACCAGTTGGTCAAGGCCGCCGCATCCCTCAAGGCCAAGCAATACCCGGGGCTGCAAACCTGGATCGCGCAATACGACGACAGCTTGCAACTGCTGGACAACGAACTGAAGACCCTGGACGAAGGCGTGTTCGGCGGCACCATCAAGCTCGATACCACCGGCTTCGAACGCAGTGTGGATGGCATGCTTGGCGCCCTCGGCGCGTTGCGTAAACAGTCGCTGACCTCGCTGGACGCGCGCCTGGGTTACTACCGCGACAGCTCGCTCAAGCAATTCATTCCGGTGGCGGTGACGTTCAGCGTGCTGGCGCTGGCAGCCCTGTACCTGTTCGTGTGCTTGCAGGCATCGATTCGCCGCAGTGCCAGCGGCATCACCACCCTGGCCGAATCCCTGCGCGACGGTAATCTGTGCGTTGAAGTGGCGGTGGAAGGGCGCGATGAACTGGCGGCCATCAGCACGGCGCTCAACGTGGCGGTGGTGCAGTTGCGCACCAGCCTGCTGGGGGTCAATCACGAGACGCAGCAGTTGGGCTCTGCGGTGCTGACACTCAATTCGCAATCGGGCAGCACGCTGACCGAAGTGGAAGACCAGCAACAGCAGATCAGCCAGATTGCAGCGGCCGCCACACAGTTGGCCGCGACCTCCATGGGCGTCGCCAAGAGCTGCGAGCAGGCCTCCGGCAGCGCGCAGAAAACCCGGCAGATTGCCGAAGACAGCAGCCGCGACAGCCAGCGCACCACCGCGAGTATCCAGCAACTCAACCAGCGCTTGACCGACACCTCCGATGCATTGGAGCGCGTCAGCCAGCAGGGCCAGCAGATCCAGTCGGTGGTTGACACCATTCGGGGTATCGCCGAGCAGACCAACCTGCTGGCGCT
>NZ_JACARK010000355.1:0-7394 GCF_013386655.1 Pseudomonas sp. K5002
TCCGCGTGGGAATGCAGCTCTGGACGCTCCGCGTCCGCCCTTAAAATCGTGACGCGGAACGTCACAGGATGCGCTCCCACGCAGAGCGTGGGAGCGATCTTCGTCGGCGGATTTCCGCTCATCCCCCTTGATTCATCAGCAATTTTCCGCTCAAAAATTTCCGCAAACCCTTCTAGACCGGGCCTTCATCGGCTTGGCACAGCTCCTGCTATAGCCCAGCCAGGCTGCGCTACCGCGCGCTCCACAAAAACAATTAGATGAAGGATCCTTAAATGGATAACTCCAACTCCCTGCCTCTGGGGTCGGCGACTGCGCCGGCAAAAGGACGCACCACCTCCAGCCGTATCAAGTCGATCTTCAGCGGATCGGTCGGCAACATGGTCGAGTGGTACGACTGGTACGTCTACGCGGCTTTCTCCCTGTATTTCGCCAAGACCTTTTTCCCGAAAGGCGACACCACCGCCCAGCTCTTGAACACCGCCGCGATCTTCGCCGTGGGTTTCCTGATGCGCCCGATCGGTGGCTGGCTGATGGGCCTGTACGCCGACAAGGTCGGGCGTAAAAAGGCCTTGATGGCGTCGGTGTACCTGATGTGCTTCGGCTCGCTGCTGATTGCCCTGAGCCCGGGCTATGAAGCCATTGGTATCGGTGCGCCGATCCTGCTGGTATTCGCCCGTTTGCTGCAGGGCCTGTCGGTCGGCGGTGAATACGGCACCTCCGCCACTTACCTCAGCGAAATGGCGACCAAGGAACGTCGGGGCTTCTACTCCAGCTTCCAGTACGTGACCCTGATCTCCGGCCAGCTCATCGCCCTGGCGGTATTGATCGTGCTGCAACAATTGCTGACCACCGAACAACTGTACGACTGGGGCTGGCGTATCCCGTTCGCCATCGGCGCGCTGTGCGCGGTAGTGGCGCTGTACCTGCGTCGTGGCATGGAAGAAACCGAGTCGTTCACCAAGAAAGAAAAGGCCAAGGAAAGCGCAATGCGCACCTTGATGCGCCACCCCAAGGAACTGATGACCGTAGTCGGCCTGACCATGGGCGGCACCCTGGCGTTCTACACCTACACCACCTACATGCAGAAATACCTGGTGAACACTGTCGGCATGAGCATCTCCGACTCCACCACCATTTCGGCGGCCACGCTGTTCCTGTTCATGTGCCTGCAACCCATCATCGGCGGGCTGTCGGACAAGGTTGGCCGCCGGCCGATCCTGATCGCCTTCGGCGTCCTCGGCACGCTGTTCACCGTGCCGATCCTCACCACCCTGCACACCATCCAGACCTGGTGGGGCGCGTTCTTCCTGATCATGGCGGCGCTGATCATCGTCAGCGGCTACACCTCGATCAACGCCGTGGTGAAGGCCGAATTGTTCCCCACCGAAATCCGCGCCCTGGGCGTTGGCTTGCCCTATGCACTGACCGTGTCGATCTTCGGCGGCACCGCTGAATACATCGCGCTGTGGTTCAAGAGCATTGGCATGGAAACCGGTTACTACTGGTACGTCACCGCGTGTATTGCGGTGTCGCTGTTGGTGTATGTGACCATGAAGGACACCCGCAAGCATTCGCGGATTACTACGGACTAAGGGTTCTGCCAGGATAAAAAAGGGGCTGTGTCAGTGTATGACACAGCCCCTTTTTCATTGGCGAACACTCCACCTGAGTGCACTATGATGCCCTTCCCCGAACCACCAGCAGGAAACCCGGCCATGTCCGACGATATCCATTTCTACGAACCCGCCAACGGCCACGGCCTGCCCCATGACCCGTTCAACGCGATCGTCGGCCCGCGCCCGATTGGCTGGATTTCGTCACACGACAGCCAGGGCCGCCTGAACCTGGCGCCCTACAGTTTCTTTAACGCGTTCAACTACATTCCGCCGATCATTGGGTTTTCCAGTGTCGGGCGCAAAGACAGCCTGAACAACATCGAACAGACCGGTGAGTTCGTGTGGAACCTGGCCACCCGCCCGCTGGCCGAGCAGATGAACCAGAGTTGCGCGCCGGTATCACCCGAGGTCAACGAGTTTGAATTGTCGGGCCTGACGCCGGTGGCTTCAAAGGTGATCGCCGTGCCTCGCGTGGGCGAAAGCCCGGTGTCGTTCGAGTGCAAGGTGACGCAGATCATTCAGCTGCAGCGCGCCGACAAGGAGCTGGTGCCAAGCTGGTTGGTGCTCGGCGAGGTGGTCGCGGTGCATATCGCCAAATGGCTGCTGAAAGACGGGGTGTACGACACGGCTGCCGCCCAGCCGATCCTGCGTGGAGGTGGCCCGGCGGATTATTTTCAGTTGGGGCCGGAAGCGCTGTTCAAAATGTACCGCCCAGGCGCCGCGAAACGCTGATTGGAATGCGATAAAAATGTGGGAGCGGGCTTGCTCGCGAAGGAGGCGTGTCAGTCCATGCATATGCCAACTGATCCACCGCATTCGCGAGCAAGCCCGCTCCCACACAAGCCCGCTCCCAGATTTGGATCAGCGGTGTTTTTAGTTGGCGGAAGTTGCCCAAGAGAGCTGACCGTCTTCATCTACATCGACCAAGCGCTCCAGTTGCAGAGCTGCGGCATCGTCGGCGTCGGAGGCAGTCTTGAACGTCTGTCCATCGAGGATCTTGTGAAAGCGCGGTGCGCCCATGCCATCCAGCGCCTTGACGGCGATGGCGGCGCTATAGCCACCCTCTTCTTCACGCACCAAGGCGGAAACGGCTTCGTGGTGGGCAAACTCTTTACGTGCCATGTTGCAGGTCCTGGCCAATGGGAAAGGCGGCCATTCTAAAGCACTAGCCCGCCAGTTGCAGGTACTCGCCATAGGCATTGGCCGCCGAGGCGTCGGTAAAGGTCTGGAAGTCCATGCTGCGAACCACCATGTCATTCAACAACTCGGTGAAGACCATCAGCGCCGGCGAGCTGAAGTAGGCACTCATCGCCTGCTCGCTGCTCCAGAAGCCCGACACCAACCACACATCCGGGTCGGCCAGGGAGTGCTGCAACGAGAATTGCAGGCAACCCTGAGCCTGGCGGCCCGGTTCGATCAAACTGCTCAAGCGTGCACCCAGTTCGGTGCTGTACCCGGTACGGGCACGGATAAAGGCCATATGGCTCGCGGGAATGGGGGTGGACATGTTCGACTCTCCCGTTGAGAAGTGATGCTCGGCAAGCACTGTGAGGGCGTGTTGCCACAGGATCAAAGATACGGGCGCGGGCGTGGATGCGGTTAGTCAATTCCTGCTGGCTTATTGCACAATCCTGCGAGATACGTAGATATAGCAATCGGCCTGCGAAGTTTATTCCCGGCATGACTGCCGTATTTCAGGGGCATGACAGGCCCCGGCTTGCCTGATTCACGATTTTTCGCAGGATCAGGCAAGGATTGTGCAGAATCGAAATACCGCTTTTTGCAAAGCCGCCCTTAAGCTGTGCCCATCGTCAAAGCACCAGAGGATGTCCCATGTCGTCGCCCGAACTTCGCTCCACCCCCCTCGACGCCGATATGGAAAAGCAGCGCGCAGAACTCGCCGGCATCGTTCGCCGGCATACCTGGGAGGATGGTTCCTACGGCACAGCGATCACGTCGCTGTATCTCAACCGCCATAACTCCCCGCGTGAATTCACGCCGGTGCTGGTTGAGCCCGCGCTGTGCATCCTCGCCCAGGGGCGCAAGGAAGTGCGCCTGGCGGATGAAGTCTTCGCCTACGACCCGCTCAATTACCTGGTGTTTTCGGTAGCGATGCCGGTGGCCGGGCGCATCCTTGATGCCACGCCGGAAGACCCCAACCTGTCGATTCGGGTGAATATCGACCCGGCACAGATCACCGCACTGATTGCCGAAGCCGGGCCGATGGGCGTGCCCCCGCGCCCGACCTCCCGAGGGATGTATGTCGACCGCCTGGACAGCCAGCTACTGGACGCCGTGCTGCGCCTGACCCGATTGCTCGACGCACCGAAAGACATCGCAATGCTCGCGCCGCTGATCAATCGGGAAATTCTCTATCGCCTGTTGCGCGGTCCACAGGGTTATCGGCTGTATGAAATTGCCGTCGCCAACAGTCAGAGCCATCGGGTGAGCCAGGCGATCACCTGGTTGAACGGCAACTACGAACAGCCCCTGCGCATTGATGACCTGGCCAAGGAAGTGAACCTCAGCGTCTCGACCTTGCACCACCGCTTCAAGGCGATGACCGCCATGAGCCCGTTGCAGTACCAAAAACAGTTGCGCTTGCAGGAGGCTCGGCGGTTGATGATCGCCGAGGGCCTGGAAGCCTCGGCGGCGGGGTATCGGGTGGGCTATGAGAGCCCATCACAGTTCAGCCGCGAATACAGCCGGCTGTTTGGTGCGCCGCCGTTGCGGGATCTGGCCAGGTTGCGCCAGAGCGTCTAACCACGGTTATAACACCGGATACTAATAATGTGGCGAGGGAGCTTGCTCCCGTTGGACTGCGCAGCAGTCCCATCTTTTGGGGCCGCTTCGCGCCCCAACGGGAGCAAGCTCCCTCGCCACAAGTACTCAATCAGCTGCGGTATTGGTGGTGTTCAATCCAGGCCACGAGGCAGTTGCAAGGTCACCCGCAAACCGCCCTCCCGCAGATTCTGCAAACTCACTTCACCGCCATGGCTGTGGGCAATGTTGCGGGCGATGCCCAAGCCCAGGCCGTAACCCTGTTGCTGCCCGGCCAGGCGGAAGTGCGGCTCGAAGACCTGCTCCAGGCGCTGTTCCGGCACGCCCGGCCCTTCGTCGTCGACGTGGAGGATGAACTCCGCGCCATCGTCTTCGATATGCAAATGGGCGTTCTGCCCGTACTTCAGGGCGTTGTCGATCAGGTTGCCGATGCAGCGCTTGAGCGCCAGCGGCTTGCCCGGGTATGTCGTAAGTGCCCGACCATGTTGGGTCACGCGCCCATTGCCGTTGGGCGCCAGGTACGGCTCCACCAGGCAGTCGAGTACGTGGTTGAGGTCCACCGGTTCGATGTTTTCGTGAATGTCGGTGTCCTTCACACACTGCAGCGCGCCTTTGACCAGCAACTCCAGTTCATCCAGGTCGCGGCCGAACTTGGTTTGCAGGTTCTCGTCTTCCAGCAATTCCACCCGCAACCGCAGGCGTGTGATGGGTGTGCGCAGGTCGTGGGAAATGGCGCTGAACAGCTGGCTGCGTTCGGTCAGGTAACGGCTGATGCGTTCGCGCATGGCATTGAACGCGCGGCCTACTTCCACCACTTCGCTGCCGCCGCCTTCGGCCACCGGCTCCACGTCGGCGCCCAGGGACATGTCCCGCGCCGCCCTCGCCAGGCGCTTGAGTGGACGGCTTTGCCAGTGCACCAGCAGGCCGATAAACAGCAGCAGGAAGCCGCTGGTGAGCACGATAAACCACACCTGCTGGTATGGCAGGCCTTGTTCTTCGAGGCTGGTATAGGGTTCGGGCAGCAAGGAGGCAATGTAGAGCCATTCGCCCTGGGCCAGCTGGATCTGGGTGACCAACACCGGCGGATTCACCGGTTCCAGGGTCAACGCGTAATGCGCCCAGGAGCGCGGCAATTCATCGAGTTTCAAGCCGGCGTTGAAGATGCGCAGGTCTTCGGCGCTGACGAACTCCACCGAAACATGCACGTCGCTGCCCAGGGTCTGGCGCAACACTTCTTCGACAGCACCGAGCACTGCATGCTTGCGCGGGGTTTCCGGCAATACCGCCATGTCCAGGGGCTTATCGTTGAGCGTCACCACAAACCGGGTACCGCCCATGCTGCGCAACTGGTCCAGTACCAACGGCCGGAAGGCCACCGGCAACGAGCGGAAATAACTGACGCTGGCGGTCATCGAATGCGCCAGGCTGCGGGCGGCGGTTACCAGGCCTTCAAGCTGGGTAGCGCGCAATTGCGAGACCCAGATCACGCTGGACAACGCCTGGGCAAACAGCACCGCCAACAGGGTCAGCAGTAACATCCGCCCCAGCAGCGAACGCGGTACCGGGATGCGCCGGCGCAGTTCACGCAGGCGCTCAGTGGGCATTGCCGGCAACCACGCTGGCTGCCAATTGATAGCCACTGCCGCGCACGGTGCGGATCAGCCGGGGTGGTTTTTCGGTGTCGCGCAGGCGTTGGCGCAGACGGCTGACGGCCATGTCGACAATCCGGTCCAGGGGCATCAGGTCGCGGCCACGGGTGGCGTTGCCGATGGTGTCGCGGTCGAGGATTTGCTGGGGGTGGTCGAGGAACAGTTTGAGCAGGGCAAAATCGGCGCCGGAAAGAATCACTTCCTCGCCGTCGACGTGGAACAGCCGGTGGCTGACCATGTCCAGGCGCCACTCGCCAAACACCAGCACCTCGCCGCCGCTGCGCTCCTGGCCAAACTGACAACGCCGCAACAGGGCCTTGATACGGGCCTGCAGCTCACGGGGGCTGAAGGGTTTGCCGATGTAATCGTCGGCACCCAGCTCCAGGCCGATGACGCGGTCGGCTTCGTCGGAACTGGCGGTGAGCATGATGATCGGCACCTGGGCCTGGCGCGGGTGCTGGCGGATCCAGCGGCAAAGGCTGAAACCGTCTTCGTCCGGCAGCATCACATCAAGGATCACCAGGTCGCACGGCGCTTCGTTCATCGCCTGGCGGAACCCCGCGCCATCCGGCACGCCACGCACCTGGAAACCGGCGCGGCTGAGGTAGGTTTGCAGCAACTCGCGGATTTCCTGGTCGTCGTCGACCAGGAGAATGGATTTACTGATTACGCTCACGGGGTCCTCCTTGTTGTTATGGCCAAGCTTAAGTCATTTGTTGCCCTTGAGGCCGCCTTCGCGAGCAAGCCCGCTCCCACATTCGACCTCATTCATCCAGTTGGAATGGGATTGAATGTGGGAGCGGGCTTGCTCGCGAAGAGGCCATCACTGCCTACGCAAATGCCTGCTCAAGCGCCACACCAGCACCTGTCAACCCTGAGTACGGTGCCGTCACCAGCCACACCGGAATGCCTTTGAAGTAGTCGCTCATGCAGCCCTTGTCGCCAAAACTCCTGGCAAAACCACTCTTGATAAAGAAATCGGCAAAGCGCGGGATCACCCCACCCACGATGTACACGCCACCACGACCGCCGGTGGTCAGCACATTGTTACCGGCGACGCGGCCCAGCCAGATACTGAACTGATCCAGCACTTCCAGGGCAATCGGGTCGCCCGCCAGGCCAGCGGCAGTGATGGCCTCGGGAGTTTCCAGAACCGCCTCGTGACCGTCCACCGCGCAGATCGCCCGGTACAACCTGGGCAAACCGCCACCGCTCAAGGCAGTTTCAGCGCTGACATGGCCGATCTCATTGTAGATGTGCTGCCACAGCTGGGCTTCACGCGGGCTGCTCACGGGCAGGTCGACATGGCCGCCCTCCCCCGGCAATGCCGCCCAACGGCCATGGCCGA
>NZ_JACARK010000356.1:0-6960 GCF_013386655.1 Pseudomonas sp. K5002
CTGGGCTGCGCAGGGGCCCCAAAAAGGAATCAGACCGCTGCGCACTGGAGCGCTGTCCCGGTCCAGCGGGCCCAAGCTCCCGCGCCACCGATGCGGCCCTATCGCCTCAAAACGGTGCACTGATTACTTGAACTTTGCACCAGCCCGGTTCTTCTAAACTGCTTCAAATGCCAGCACGGAGCACGGATGTGCCCAGAATCATCTCACCCGACACCCCGGAATCGAGCCTGACCGACCACAGCGAACACAACGCGAAGATTTTCGGTTCGCCCAAGGACCGTCTCGACTTTTACCGGCGTGAAATCCAGTACGAAACCAGCATCCTGGCCAACCGTACCGACGCCTACCTCACGGCCCAGTCATTCCTGGTGATCGCCTTCGTGTCCGGCATGGGCAACCTGAACCCTGAATGGGGCAAGCTGTTCACCCTGGTGGTGCCCGTGTTCCTGGCGACCCTGGGCATTCTCAGTTCCCTCAACGCCTGGCCGGGGATTCGGGCGGCCTACGAAATCATCGACCACTGGCATTACAAGCAGAGCGAACTGCTGCGCAGCGAGCCGGTGATGGGCCTGGCCTACGATGAGTCGCCACTGTTCAGTGAGATGGAGTCGTCCCACAAGGGCTATCGCAAGTCGCTGTTGTTCTCGATGCGCGCGCCCTGGCTGTTCATGGTGTTCTGGGTGATGCTGGGGGCCTACGCGTTTTACATCCAGGTGGACAACCCCGGCTCATAAGCAATTGGAACTTCACCGACCCGCACGGGACCTTACCTTTACGCAGTCTGCGTTTTCCAACAGAGGTGAGCCATGAGCACAGACAACGACCCGCAAACCAGCAACCGTAACGATCCCGCCATCGACCGCGGCGAACCGGCCCCCGGCACCGCGGCCGACGCGCCAAAAGACCCCAAGCCTGCCAGCGACCCAAAGGCCAAGGAAAACGACTACAGTCCAGACTTCAAGCCCGAGCGCGAGCCCAAGCCTGAAACCGATGCCGATATCGATACCCAAGGCGGTTAGAGGAGACGGTGATGTCAGTTGAAATAGACGAAGACGATGAACTCAATGACCCGGGCAATGAAGACCCGGGTTCATTGATGGATGATGCCGAAGTACCGCTTAACGACCTGGATGATGCCGCTGACGTCGGCAACACTGAAAACCAGGAGTAGACGTCATTGTTGTGCCTGGGCACGTCGTTCATACCACGCCAGCATCGGCTGCGTGCTGAGACCATGAACGACGATGCTCAGGGCAATGACTGACAGCGTCAGGTTCACCGCGACCGCACTGCTGGTGCCCACCAGCCCGTGGTTGATGGCATAGAACAGGTAGTAGATGCTGCCGATCCCGCGAATCCCGAACCAGCCCACCAGCCCGCGCTGATGGCGATTCAGCAAGCTGCCCCAGGGTATCGACAGCACGCTGAGGGGGCGAATCACGCAAAACAGCGCCGCCCCCACCGCAAGCGCCCGCCAGTCCCAATGGCTGACCAGCACCACGCCCAGCAAGGTCACCAGGAACACTTCCATCGAACGCTCTACCAGCCCACCAAAGGCGAGCATGTCGCCCATCATCACCCCGGCGGCGATTTGCGTGTCCTGCAGTTGCCCGACATCGCCATGCAACGCATGCTCAGGCTCAACTTCCATGTGGCCAACCACCGGCTGTGCCAGATGTTCCGCCGGGGTTTGTGAGTTGCCGGTGGACTTGAACTCGGCCTGGCGCAGCCCGAGGCCGGCGGCAAATACCGACAGGAAGCCGTAGCCGCCGATGGCTTCGGCCACCACATAGGCGAGGGCGATCAGGGCCAGCGTCAGGTAGTCATTCGGTGACAGGGTGCTGTCGGCATTGGTGATACGCATCTTCAGGGTGACGCGACCGATGCCACGCCCCATC
The DNA here is from genome assembly GCF_013386655.1 of Pseudomonas sp. K5002. Classification (NCBI taxonomy): domain Bacteria; kingdom Pseudomonadati; phylum Pseudomonadota; class Gammaproteobacteria; order Pseudomonadales; family Pseudomonadaceae; genus Pseudomonas; species Pseudomonas sp. K5002. The sequence goes on from NZ_JACARK010000356.1 coordinate 1,899, forward strand.
CAGTAGCCCACGAGCAACCCGGCAGGTACGGCCCAGAGCAGGTTTTTCAGCACCCAGCCGCCCAGCCAGTCACCGTCGAACCCGCCGTGCTGCATGAAAATCAGCGCAAAGATCACGAACGGGAAGGCCGTGCCGTCGTTCAAGCCTGCCTCACCGGAAAGACCGAAGCGCAGCGCGTCATAATCCTGCGCGTTATTGACCTGCACCAGGCCCGCGAGCACCGGGTCGGTGGGCGCAAGAATCGCCCCCACCAGCAGTGAAACCCCCCACGACAACCCCAGCAGCCAATGCAGCACCAGGCACGTCCCGAGGATGGTCAAGAGCATCACCGGCCCGGCCATGCCAAACGCAATGCGCCAGGTTCGGTGCTTGAGGGGCAGGCGCAGTTTCAGCCCGCTGACGAACAGCGAAAACAGCACCGCGACTTCCGTCAGGTGTTCCATCCAACTGGCCGAGGCCTTGATGTCCAGATGCAGCAGGTCCATGCCCAGCGGGCCGATACAAACGCCGAGCAACAGGCACACCGCCGAGGTGGTGACCGGCATCCAGCGCAGGTAGGAGGAGGTGAGGGCGAGGGTGAGCAACACCGCGCCCAGTACGGCCATCCATAGGATGAAGGTCATTGAATAGTCCCGGGCATGGTCTGTGTGAACGTTTGAGGTTTGCCGGGAGAGAGAGGTTCAAAAAACGCGCATTGCCTGCTCGGGCAATGCGCGGTTTGTCAGGTCGCCAGGCGTGTTACGTTGGCATTGAGGGTGCTGTTTGGGGTGAAGGAGAAGGTGAACCCCGAGTCGAGAAACTTTTGCAGCCCGTCATTATCAAGACTGAATACCGTTGCACCGACCGATTGATCAAGAGTGCCAGTGGCATCGAACATGGCTTTGTCCAGGCCGGCTTGGTTGGTGTTGTAGATATAGAGTTTTCCATCACTGCTCTTTTGAATATAGGCGGTGTGTACGATATTGCCGTCTGCTCTATTGCTCATGAAATTGATAACGCCTGATTCGGTAATGTCCGCGGGCCTGAATACGGCGCTGGTATTCTCGGCAGTAATACCCATCAGGTCCTTGTAGCGTTGCGTGTAATTGGAATCCCCGCTCCTGACCACACTGCCCAGCACGGCCTCGCGAGTTTTCAACGGGAGTGCATTGTCTGCCATCCCGACGAACATGGTTTTTTCGTAGCAGATTGTCCCGGTGTATCCCGTTTTGGCATGGAGCTTCTCCAGTTTGTCGCGAAGCGCTTCTACCGGCACGGCGTCAGCTTTGAAATATTCCAGCGGCTCGCCAAAGGGCTTTCTGGTTTTCACATTCAAGGCGTGCCAATTACCGGTGGCGTCATCAAACTTCGCAAACACCTTGGCTTCTTCGGTCGCATTGGCCGCCTTGTAAGTGCCTTCGGCAATGCCGGGCTTTTTCGCCAGTGACATCAGGTCGACACTGCGCAAGGCGCCACGCAGATGATTGACGCCGTTACGTCCAGCGGCAAGCGTGGTGCGCCCCAGCTTCAATGCACTCCGGGCCAGATCATCAGCTCCGCTCAACGGATTGAAACTCCCCAGCGCCGCGCGCCCGACAATCTTCGCGCCCTGGGCGAACTTGCTGAAAGCCGATGCGCCGGCGGCCACGGCCTTGGCCCCCCTGGCTGCCGCACCGAGGCCTACGGCAAACCCAAATATATCCAGGGCCAGGTCGCCGACACCTTCGCCGATGTTGCCGTTTTGAAAGTTGACGATTGCCGACCTCAAGGGGATCAGGTTGAGGAGGAATTCATTGACTTTCTTGTAAAATGGAACCTCGGTATCCAGCGTGGTGAGCCCCTCGGCCTCTTTTTTGAATGACCGGATATCAACATCCTTCACCATGGCATCGGCAATATAAGACGTTCGGGCACTGCCAAAGCTCTTGGGGTTGGCGGCCTGGATTTTTTCATCCGTCAACCCGGGTGCGTACTCGCCCGAAGGTATGACTTCTTCCAGGTCTTTATGGTAATGGGTGTGATTGGAAGGCTGTTTGCCTGCCGTGAAGTCACCCAGGTCCGTACGCTCGGTAATCTTTGCGGTCCTGAGATTGATTTCGTAGATGTGCACCTGGTTGTTGCGCCTGGTTTTCACCAGCAGGCAATTGTCGTCGGGCACCCGCTTGCGGGTTTCCTTGCCAAAGTTGTCCTTATCGACGTCGACTTCCCTGACCACTGTGATTTCGCCGTATTCCAGGTTTTTACGGTCTTCTTCAGGGAGCCGCGAAACCATCCACTTGACCTGGGTCGCGACGCTTTTTTCGATGCCGTCGGCGTATTCCCCGAACGCGTCCTGGAACACGTTCGGCATACTTGGCAGGTCTTTGGTTTTTTCCAGCACCTCGCTGAGGTTCAACGTACTGGATGAGGTCACCCAATGATTGTCAGCGGGGGGCGGGGGCCCAATTCCAAGTACCCCTACGGCCGGTGGTTCTTCGACGCCAGGTCGATGGTGAAGCGCGTCCTTCATATACAAGTCGAGGATCGAATAAGGCCCCGGGAAATCGCTATGGGCGGGTTCCAGCGTGATGCTCTTGTCTTCCAGGGTTGCCGTATCCATGCCCGGCAGGGCTTTGCGCAACTGCTCCAGGGCCATTTCCTTGCGTAATGGCATCGGCATGCTCTGTGTTTGACTGGCCGCGCTCAGCTCGGTGATCTGCGCATCGAATGCATCGCGTACATCATTCATTTGGCCTTCGGTCACCGGATACGGCATACCGTTCGCGCTTCCCCAATCCTTGAGCGCCTCTTGCTGGGCGGCATATTCGACATAACGCTCCTGGGCGGAGACCGGCGCGACCTCAGCGTGGAGCATGACCTGCCCGTAGGACATCCCTGCGGTTGAACCCGGAGACTGCGCTTCGATGCGTTCTACCGCGGTGACAAAACTGACCCAACTATGGGAACCCGGGGTGACCTGGTCCGGGATGTCTTTAACCAGGAACTCCGGAGCGCGGGTGGAGAGCAGCAGATGCGCTTGTAGCGCCGCTGCCTCGGGTGACGATGCCTTGCCGGTGCTGACAAGATGTTCGGCCAACCGGCTGACGATACCGGATGCGGGTTTGCCCCAGGTACTGTTCCCGGTCACGGCAAAACCGGCGATGTGATGCCTGGACCTGGGGTCTGTCGCGCGGAACGAGTTGTGTTTGTCCACACTCATGGCCGCCAACAGCCAATCAGTGGCACTGCCTTTGATGGACTGCGCGTCAAATTTTGCCTGGAGGGCCTCGCCCAACGCCTTGCCCTTGGGGGAGCGGATCAGCGAGTCGAGCACCCGCTGCGGGTCAGCCAGCTCGGAAGGCGTGAACGACTTGCCCTGCATGAGGTATTCCACTACGTTCCTGGCGCCGTTCAAATCAACGTCGCCGATCTTGCCGCGGCGCAGGTCGGACCGCAGCTGATTCGCCGCCTCGGGCGCAAGCGGGGGCTGCCATTCCAGCGCACCGCCATAATTGCCATGGAGCGGCGCCTGGAGTTCAGGCCTGAGCAGATAATTCGTCAGGTTCTCCACCTCCTCGGGCGTGGTTGGCACGTCCCAGCCATTGATCTCAAGGAATTCCTTGAGGCTAATGGTGCTCCCTGAGTCGGTGCTCCCGACCTGGCGGTAAGCGCTGTCGGGGTGAAGCTCGACTTTATTCTTTTGCAGGTAGTCGAGAACGTCACCGCTCCCAATGCTGCCCGATCGAATCCGCTCAAGCAGGTAATTGAGTTCACGCCCCACGGTGTTCAGCGTCTGGGTATTGCCCACCAGGGCTTTCTGGCGCTCAACCTCATCCTCACCACGGGTTTCGTGCAGGTCCGCAAAACGCGGGCCGCTCACGCCGGTAAAAGCCTTGTCGCGCGCCAACTCATCTGCACGCTCGTGGGCATGATCCGGCAGGATATGTTCTTGCTCTTTGTAGAATTGGCTCACCAACCACAGGGGGGCACTGTTGCTGTTTTGGGAGAGCGGCGGTTTGAAGGGGATCGGGTTACCGTCGCCGATAACGCGTGCGGCGTCCCTGACCTGTGCGCCCACCTGCGCCCAGCCTTTGTCATCGGGGCCGTTGGGTTGCGCGGCGGCGGAGGGCCTGCGCTGGTAGGTGATCTTCCCGGTATTGGGGTCAATCATCACTGAATTGGGGTTTATCCCGTTTTCCCTCATCCAGTCACGGACTTGCGGGGACTCCATGGCACGCCCCAACTGCGACCACCACTGCCCGAACGTTGAGTTCGGCGGAATGTTCTCGACCATGATCGCGTCGTCATGGCCGTCGCCCTTGACCTGACGCAGCGCGCTGGCTACCTGGCCTGCCAGTTCACCGTCGGCATCGGCACGCGGGCTGGGGATCCTGGTCCCGGGGGAGCCTGGCGCGGCATTTTCCGGCGCTGCGGCCTGGAGCCGCGCCGGGGGAAGCGGCTTGTCAGGTGCGTTCAAAGGAATGAAAGAAGCCGTAGCCTGAGTAGGAGCAATTGTCATAGGAGGGGGATCCGGTAATTTATCGAGTACACCCAAGCAGCGCTTCGCTCCAGCGGGTGTAACTCTTCGTACCCGATGCCCCCTCAGCGATTCCATCCCACTGGCATGCAGATTGATACGGCGTTTTACGCGCCCATGCTAAGGGTGCGCCGCGGTCCTCAGCCGAATCATGTCGATCAGTTGGCGCAATCCCGGCTGCGACTGACGCCGGCTGGGGTAGTACATGCACAGCGGCGCGCCGATGCAGGCCCAGTCGGGCAGCACTTCCACCAAGCGCCCGTCGGCCAGTTCCGCCAGCACGCGATTCTCCAGGCAGTAGGCGATACCCACGCCTTGCAGGGCCGCATCAACGATGGTCTGGGTGTCGGCCGCGCTGAAGTGGCCGGGCACATCGAGCCGCTGCTGGCGTACGCCATTGCCCAGTTCCCATTTGTAGGTGGTCTTGTCGCCCAGGTACATGCGTACACAGGAGTGCGTGAGCAAGTCCCTGGGCGCTGCAGGTGTCCCTGCCTGTGCGAGGTAGGCCGGGGAGGCGACCATGATCCAGCGCAGCTCGCCGGTCAGCGGCACGGCCACCATGTCCTG
>NZ_JACARK010000357.1:0-3816 GCF_013386655.1 Pseudomonas sp. K5002
ACACCCGCTACCCGGCGCCGCAAAAGTACCCGGCACGCCAGACCCTCGAAGCTTCCCAGGCGGTCGCGCGCCTGCACGGCCTGCGGGACGACGGCGTGGTCTACGCCCAGCAGAACCCGGCGGTGATCGATGCCGGTGTGTTCCACAACGATGTGATCGCGGTGGGCAATGGCGAGGTGCTGTTCTATCACGAGGATGCCTTCCTCAATACTGAGCAGATGCTCGGTGAATTGCAGGGCAAGCTCGGCAAGCTCGGTGGCAATTTCCAGTCGATCTGCGTGCCACGGGCCCAGGTGGGGGTTGAAGACGCAGTGCGTTCCTACCTGTTCAACAGCCAGCTGCTGACCCGCGCCGACGGTTCGATGCTGCTGATCGTGCCGGAAGAATGCCGCGCCAACGAGCGTGTCTGGCAGTACCTGCAAGGCCTGACGTCCTCCGGCGGGCTGATCCGCGAAGTCAAAGTCTTCGACCTCAAGCAAAGCATGCAGAACGGCGGTGGCCCGGCGTGCCTGCGCTTGCGTGTAGCCTTGAATGAAACCGAACTGGCGGCGGTCAACCCAGGGGTTATCATGACGGCGCCGTTGTACGACACGCTGACCCAATGGGTCGACAAGCACTACCGCGACAGCCTGCGGGAAACCGACCTGGCTGACCCGCAATTGCTGCTTGAGTGCCGGACGGCACTGGATGAACTGACGCAAATCCTTAAACTGGGCTCGGTTTATCCTTTCCAGATCAATTAACGCCGCACGGCTGAGAACTATTTATGACCACCGACACCCTGAAACTGATCCTTGAAGACACCGACGGCACCCAGCTGGAAACTTCCTGCACCCGCGTCGCCGTGGTGTGGCAGGGCAAGGAGATCTGGATCCAGCACGACGGCCGTGGCCAACTGCTGATCGGCGTGGACGTGGAAGAAGGCGACGCGGAATACGCCAACCTGCTGATGCGCCCATTGGCCACCAACCTGATGAGCCTGCAACTGGAAATGGAACCGGCCGACGTTGAAGGTGATGACGACGATCACGTCCACGGTCCTGGCTGCAACCACTAAGGAAGCTGCGTATGCTCGCCCTCGGCAAACTGCTTGAACTGACCCTCGCCGGTCGCGAACCGGCGCAAAAAATTCAACTGACTGTCGACGGCGTGCAACTGCGCTGGCTCAGTGAGGGCGCGCTGGAAGTGCGGCCTCCTGAGGCGCGGGACAACGGCTGCGACGTACTGCTGTCGTCCGGCATCCATGGCAACGAAACCGCGCCAATCGAATTGGCCGATCGCTTGCTGCAGGGCATTGCCCGTGGGGAGATCAAGCCCCGTACCCGTATCCTGTTCCTGTTCGGCAACCCCGAGGCCATGCGCCGTGGCGAGCGTTACCTCGAACTGGACGTCAACCGGCTGTTCAACGGCCGTCATGAACAAAACATCGGCCCTGAAGCCATGCGCGCCGCCGAGCTTGAACAGTTGGCCCGCACCTTCTTCAGCGTGCCTGGGCGTAGCCGTTTGCACTACGACCTGCACACCGCCATCCGTGGCTCGAAGATCGAGCAGTTCGCACTGTACCCGTGGAAGGACGGTCGCCAGCATTCACGTCGTGAACTGGCGCGCCTGCGAGCCGCCGGCCTGGAGGCGGTGCTGTTGCAGAACAAGACGTCGATCACCTTCACGGCGTTTACCTACGAGCAGCTGGAGGCCGAGTCCTTCACCCTGGAGTTGGGCAAGGCCCGGCCGTTCGGGCAGAACCAGGGCGTGGACGTATCGCGCCTGGAAACCCGCCTCACGCAGATCATCGAGGGTAACGAGCCGGCCACCGAGAGCCTGGATGGCCTGCAGCTGTTCAGCGTCTCCCGGGAAGTGATCAAGCACAGCGATACCTTCGTCCTGCATTTGCCGGCGGACGTGGAAAACTTTTCGGAGTTGGAGAAGGGTTATCTGCTGGCCGAGGACATTGCCAAGACCCGCTGGGTGATCGAGGAGGAGGGCGCACGCATCATCTTCCCGAACCCGAAGGTCAAGAATGGCTTGCGAGCAGGGATATTGATTGTGCCGACCACGGATGCCGGCCTGGCCTGAATCCCGAGACCGACTCGGTCAAATGTGGGAGCGGGCTTGCTCGCGAAGGCGGTGTATCAGTCAGACATGTATTGACTGACACTCCGCTTTCGCGAGCAAGCCCGCTCCCACATTTGCTTTGCAGTGTTGCTTAAACCGCGAGAGCCCGTGGCTCATTGCGACGCAGTGCGCGAACCTTGTGCAGGGTGTCGGCGCAGGTGCGTGCCGCTTCCTGGCCCTTGTGCACGAAGTGCTCATAGAAGAACGTATGGTGCTCGCTGCCCGCGTGGAAGTGGTGCGGGGTCAGGGATACCGAGAACACCGGCACTTCGGTTTCCAGCTGGACCTGCATCAGGCCGCTGACCACGGACTGGGCCACGAACTCGTGACGGTAGATCCCGCCGTCCACCACCAGGGCGGCCGCGACGATACCGGCATAACGGCCGGACTTGGCCAGCAGCTTGGCGTGCAGGGGCATTTCAAAGGCGCCGCCGACTTCGAAGAAATCGATGTCCGATTCCTGGTAGCCCTGGGCGATCATTTCGGCGAGGAAACCTTTACGGGATTGGTCGACAATATCCTTGTGCCAGCAGGCCTGGATAAACGCGACGCGCTCGCCGTGATGGTTTTTGCTTTTGCTGTCGATTGCGGTGGGTTGCATGTTCTGACTCCTGTTTAAGAAAAAAACAGGGCGTTATGAATCGAATGGGATTTAAGGGTACGCACAGCGGGCTCATGTGAACATGACGTCAGCGCGGCCCTTAGGTGCCAATCCCGTTCTCTCTTCATCCGGACTATGACCGTCGGCCCCGGGATCACACCGGGTCTGCTGACCTTGTCGCCGTCCTGCCGAGGCAGTTCGAGGCGCCAAGCGCTCGCGGGCTATGCACATTGCGTGCAATTACCGCCGGTGGGGAATTACACCCCGCCCTGAGAACGTTGCCGCCAGAACCCTGGCGGCGGAGAGTTTTTATCATGGTTTTTCAGAAACTGCACGGTTGGTTTATCGATAACCTATATCGGTTTGTTTGGTTGGTATTCGATTGTGCAAGCACGGGGCTTGATATTCCGCGGGTTTGCCCGCAGTAATCGTCAACACAAGAAACGCTCCAATCCGCTAGAGGCTAGTTTGATGAACGTGATTGACCTGCGCAGCGACACAGTGACCCAACCGACCCCTGGCATGCTCGAGGCGATGGCCACTGCCGCCAGCGGCGACGACGTCTACGGCGAGGACCCGAGCGTCAATCGCCTGGAAGCCGAACTGGCCAGGCGCCTGGGTTTTGCCGCCGCGTTGTTCGTGCCCACCGGCACCATGAGCAACCTGCTGGCATTGATGGCGCACTGTGAGCGTGGCGAGGAATACATCGTCGGTCAGCAGGCCCACACCTACAAATACGAAGGCGGCGGCGCGGCGGTTCTCGGCTCGATCCAGCCACAACCCCTGGAAGTGCAGGCCGACGGTTCCCTGAACCTGGAGCACGTGCTGGCGGCGATCAAGCCGGACGACTTCCACTTCGCCCGCACCCGCTTGCTGGCGCTGGAAAACACCATGCAGGGCAAGGTCCTGCCGCTGCAATACCTGGCGGCGGCGCGAGCCTTTACCCGGGAACACGGACTGGCCTTGCACCTGGACGGCGCGCGGCTCTACAACGCGGCGGTCAAGCTGGGTGTGGATGCACGGGAGATCGCCCAGCACTTCGATTCGGTGTCGGTGTGCCTGTCCAAGGGCCTGGGCGCGCCGATCGGCTCGGTGCTGTGCGG
>NZ_JACARK010000358.1:0-751 GCF_013386655.1 Pseudomonas sp. K5002
CACCGGGGTTTCTGCCACGGGCTTGACCAGCGGCACCGGAGCAGCCGCCTCCTCACCCGAAGGCTCGAAAGCCTCGAACGGTTCCGGGGCCTCCAACAGCTCGGGCCGCGAAGGGGCGGCGAACGGTAATTCAGTGCGCGGCAGCCAGTTGACCACCTGCATGGCGGTCAAGTAAGCGCGACGTCGGGACTCGATAAGCAAAGGTCGGCCACTTGTGGATAACTAAAGAACAGGGATTCTACCGCCCTTCGACGAAGATCGCCCGCAGTTGATCGTTCCGGTGAGCGCCTCACGACCGGCTGTGGATAAATCCCAGCACCGATGCAGTACAATCGCTGCTTTTAATCGCTAACCAGCCGGCCATTCCGATGATCGAACCCAAGCGCGTCTTGCGCGCCCTCGCCGAACACTGGGCCCTGCTTGAGCCACTGTGCGAACACTTCGACCAAGGCACCCTGAGCCTCAGCGAACTGCGCGCCCAGCTGGCCGCCCAACAACTGGACAGCACGCCACAGGACATCACCAGCCTGCTGGACGTGTGGATTCGCCTGGATATCCTGGTGCCTGTCGCCAAGAGCCCGAACCGTTTCGAGCTCAACGCACAGATCCACGACTTCCTGGCGTATCTTCGCAAGGAGCACCGGCTAGGCCTGTGCCTGGAAATCGAAGCCTACCTGCGCCACCTTGAGCGCCTGGCGGGTTATATCCAGGACGCCTTCGACATCCGCGACGGCCATGACCTGGCGCGCCA
>NZ_JACARK010000359.1:0-8260 GCF_013386655.1 Pseudomonas sp. K5002
GGTCGGAAAGTATGGCGAGCTTGCTGGCGAAAAACTCCAACGGTAACGCGGGCTTCCTGATGCCACGCATTGGTCTAAATCCCCTCGTCCCAATCCCCCCTCGCGCACACAAACGCTACTGAATCTCCCGACAAATTTGCACAGTTATTTCTGAACCAGAACACTAGAATAGGCACCTAATCTTTTTTAGAGTCCGAGCCCTATATGCCCGACCCGGTTGATGCCCTTGAGGCGTCAGACTTACCGCTGGACGAACTCGTGGCATGCCATGAGTGCGACTTGTTGATGCGCAAGCCGGAGCTTGCCCGCGGTGAAAAGGCCCAATGCCCACGCTGCGGCTACGAGCTGTACGCTCACCGCCACAACGTCGTTGAACGAAGCCTGGCGTTAGTGATTGCCGCGCTGCTGTTGTACGTCCCCGCGAACTTTTTACCCATCATGCAGCTCAATCTACTCGGGCAGTCCTCGCAGGACACCGTGTGGACCGGCGTGGTCGGTCTGTTCGACACCGGTATGCAAGGCGTCGCCGTGGTGGTGTTCCTCTGCAGCATGGGCATTCCATTGCTCAAGCTCCTGTGCCAACTGGCGGTATTGCTGAGCATCCGCTGGAACATCGGCCGTAGCTACGGTCTGCTGTTTTATCGCATCTACCATCATCTGAAAGACTGGGGGATGCTCGAGGTCTATCTGATGGGCGTGCTGGTGGCGATCGTAAAGCTGGCTGACATGGCCACTATCACCGTAGGGCTCGGTCTGGCCTGCTTCGTCAGTCTGTTAATGGTCCAGATATTGTTGGAGGTGGTGATGTCACCTCACCAGATCTGGGAAGCGCTGTCAGGAGAGGATGCTCATGCGGGCGATTGATGCGGGCATTCTGATCTGTACCGAATGCCACGAACTAAACAAACAAGACCCGGACACCGACGAGCAAACCTGCACCCGTTGCGGCGCGCTGGTCCACGCCCGTCGTCCGAACAGCCTGACGCGCACCTGGGCGCTGCTGATCACGGCAGCCATCTTGTACATCCCGGCCAATTTGTTGCCGATCATGACCGTAAGCTCCCTGGGCCAAGGCGATCCGAGCACCATCATGTCCGGCGTGATCCAGTTGATGCAGCACGGCATGTTCCCGATCGCCGCTGTAGTGTTCATCGCCAGCATTCTGGTGCCCACCTTCAAGCTGGTGGGCATCGGCTTGTTACTGTTCTCGGTGCAGCGTCACCAGCCACTTTCCGCGCAACAACGCATTATCATGTACCGCTTTATCGAGTTCATTGGCCGTTGGTCCATGCTGGATATCTTCGTGATTGCCATCCTGGTGGCGGTCGTAAACTTTGGGCGACTTGCCAGTGTCGAGGCCAATCTCGGTGCCGTAGCGTTCGCCAGTGTGGTGATCTTGACGATGCTTGCCGCAGTAACTTTTGATCCCCGACTGATTTGGGATAACACGGAGTCGGACGACGACCATGAGTGATTTGCCTAAGGCTAAAACCCGCCCAGCTTCCAACTGGTCGGCCATTTGGGTGCTGCCCCTGATTGCCCTGATCATCGGTGGCTGGTTGGGATGGCGTGCGTACAACCAGCAAGGTATCGAGATTCAGGTACGCTTTGAAAGCGGCGAAGGCATCCAGGCCAACAAGACCGAAGTGGTCTACAAAGGCATGTCCGTGGGTAAGGTCAAAACCCTGGCCCTGGATGACGAAGGTAACAATCGCGGGGTGATTGCTACCATCGAGATGAACAAGGATGTGGAGCAATACCTCAAGACCAACACCCGCTTCTGGCTGGTAAAGCCAAGTGTCAGCCTGGCCGGGATCACCGGCCTGGAAACCCTGGTCTCGGGTAACTACATCGCCGCCAGCCCAGGCGATGGTGAGCCGACGCGCAAGTTCAAGGCCCTGTCCGAAGAACCGCCTTTATCCGACGCCAAGCCCGGCCTGCACCTGACGATCAAAGCTGATCGCCTCGGCTCGCTGAACCGTGGCAGCCCGGTGTTCTACAAGCAGATCCAGGTCGGCCAGGTCAAAAGCTACCTGCTCTCCGAAGACCAGACCACCGTTGAAATCAAGGTCTACATCGAGCCGACCTACGCCAGCCTGGTGCGCAAACACACGCGTTTCTGGAACGCCAGCGGCATCAGCATCGACGCCAACCTTTCCGGCGTAAAAGTCCGCAGTGAATCCCTGGCCAGCATCGTTGCCGGCGGTATCGCCTTCGCCACGCCGGAGAACCGCAAGGACAGCCCACCGACGGACCCGAGCCTGCCGTTCCGCCTGTACGAAGACTTCGATGCAGCAGCGGCGGGCATCAAGGTCAAAGTCAAGCTCACCGACTTCGAAGGCCTCCAGGCGGGCCGCACCCCGGTGATGTACAAAGGCATCCAGGTCGGCAGCCTGAAAACCCTGAAGATCGATCCGGACCTGTCCAGCGCCAATGCCGAGTTGACCCTCGACCCACTGGCCGAAGACTACCTCGTCCAGGACACCCAATTCTGGGTAGTCAAGCCGTCCATCTCACTGGCCGGCATCACCGGGCTGGAAGCGTTGGTCAAAGGTAACTACATCGCCATCCGTCCCGGCGACAAGGGCACCGCGCCACAACGGGAGTACGTCGCCCGCGCCAAGGCGCCGCCACTGGACCTGCGTTCCCCCGGCCTGCACATGGTGCTCTTCACCGACAACCTCGGTTCCCTGGATGTCGGCAGCCCGATCCTCTACAAGCAGGTCAAGGTCGGTTCCGTGCAGAGCTACCAGTTCTCCCGCAAGAACAAGCAACTGGTGATCGGCGTCCATATCGAGAAAGAATACGAAGGCCTGGTCAATGGCTCGACCCGTTTCTGGAATGCCAGCGGCGTGACCCTGACCGGTGGGCTTACCGGCGGCATCCAGGTGAAAAGCGAATCCCTGGCCAGCCTGATGGCGGGCGGTATCGCCTTCGAAACCCCGGAGCCGAATGTGCCGCTGAAAAAGCGCATCCCGCGTTTCCGTCTGTTCCCGGATCGCGAAGCCGCCAACCAGCACGGTACGTTGGTGACCATCAAGGTCGACCGCGCCGATGGCCTGCGCCCGGGTACGCCAGTGCGCTTCAAGGGCCTGGACGTAGGCAAGATCGAAAGTGTCGACCTGAGCGCCGACATGCAATCGGTGCTGCTCAGCGCGCGTATCACCCAAGTGGCCGACCGCATCGCACGGGCCGGCAGTCAGTTCTGGGTGGTCAAGCCTGAACTGGGCCTGATGAAAACGTCGAACCTGGAAACCCTGGTGACCGGCCAGTACATCGAAGTACAGCCAGCGACCAAAAGCATCGGCCCACAGAAGAGTTTCGTCGCGCTGGACAAGCCGCCAGAAGCCGTTCATCAGGAGGAGGGCCTGAGCCTGGTACTCAGCGCCGCACGCCGTGGCTCGTTGAAGGAAGGCGTTCCGGTCACTTACCGCGAAGTCACCGTAGGCAAAGTTACCGGCTACGAGCTGGGCCAGACCGCCGACCGTGTGCTGGTTCACATCCTGATCGAGCCCAAGTACGCGCCTCTGGTGCGCAGTGGCAGCCGGTTCTGGAACACCAGCGGCTTCGGGCTCGACTTCGGCTTGTTCAAGGGCGCGACTGTTCGCACTGAGTCCCTGGAGACCCTGGTCGCCGGCGGCATCGCCTTTGCCACGCCGGACGGCGAGCGTATGGGCAACGCTGCACGGCCCCAGCAGACCTTCCCGCTGTTCGACAAGTTTGAAGATGAATGGCTGACCTGGGCGCCTAAAATCCCGCTCGGCAAATAGATCGAGGCGCGGCCTTCGCGAGCAAGCCCGCCCGCTCCCACATTTGACCCAGTTCCCATTGAAGGAACCCGATTGAATGTGGGAGCGGGCTTGCTCGCGAAGAGGCCCTCAAGAACACCAAAAAAAGGCCGCGATCCAGAAGATCGCGGCCTTTTTGCATTTCAGCGCAACTGATTAAACCTCATCCAGCTCCGGCTCATCCGCCTGCACATTCACCGTTGCCTTCACCACATCGTGACGACGGATGTACTTCCAGTCCGCCTCATCAATGTAGATCCCGTTCGGCCCGCTGCCGCCTTCCAGGTCGATCGCCACCTGGGCGGAAACCTGCGGCTTCACACTGGCCAGAATCGGCACGAAGCCCAGCTGCAAGCTGGTTTCCAGCAACGCCGCCTGGTTCTTCTCATCAATATCCGCCGCCTCGTCGAGGTAGTACGGCAAGCGCACGCGCCCGGCCTGGTCGCGGTCCATCAAGTGCAGCAACAAATACATGTTGGTCAGCGCCTTGATGGTCATGGTGGTGCCGTTGGAGGCGGCGCCATCGATGTCGGTGTGAATGATCGGCTGGCCGTTGACCTTGGTGATCTCGAACGCCAGTTCGAACAAGTCCTTGAGGCCCAACTGGTTATGATTGGCCGCTACCAGGCGCGCCAGGTATTCCTTGGCCTCTTCGTTCTTGTTGTCCTGCTCGGCGCTCTGGCTCAGATCGAACACCGACAGGGTTTCGCCTTCTTCATACTGGCCGGCACTGTGGATGATCTGGTCGATATGCTTGAGGGCTTCCTTGTTCGGCGCGAGCACGATGCGGAAGCTCTGCAGGTTGGACACCTGGCGCTTGTTGATCTCGCGGTTGAACAACGCCAACTGGTGCTCAAGGCTGTCGTAGTCGCTGCGGATATTGCGCAAGGTGCGTGCGATATCGGTGACGGCCGCACGCCGGGCCTTGCCCAGGGTCAGCGCTTCATCGGTACGGTGCGCGTAAGCGTTGATCAACAGATGCAGGCGGCGCTCCATATCGTCTTCACTGTCGAACTTGGCCACGCCCTTGAGGCGCACCTGTGCGTACAGCGCGTCGATCTGGCCATCAGCGCGCAGCAGGCCTTGCCAGCTGTCCTGGTAGTCATTGAGCAGCGGCAGCAGGTTGTCCATGGAATCGTCGACCGGGTCCATGAACGGCGTACCAAACGGCAAGTCTGCCGGCAGCAACTGACGACGACGCAACGCGTCATCCAGGGTGCGCTGCTTGGCTTCCATATCACCAATCTGCCTGCCTACCAATTGCAGCTTGGCCGACAGTTGCTGGACGCGCTCGGTAAACGCATCGCTGGAGCGTTTCAATTCGTCCTGGGCCGCTTCCATCTGCGCCAGGCTTTCCAGCTTCTCGCCTTCCTCGGCGCTCAGGGTTTGTGCACGGCGGAAATCTTCCAGCGCCTTCTGCGCGTCCAGTACCTGTTGGTACAGCGCTTCAGTCTGGGTCTTGCTCGCCGCGCGGTCGGCCGCCACGGCTTGCTGGGTTTTCAGTTGCTTGAGTTCTTTTTCCAGACGCTCTTTCTGGTCGCGCAACGCGGCGCGGTCAGCCAGTGCCTGCAACGCTGGTGGTTCAATGTGCGAGATGTCGATGGCCAGCCCCGGCACTTCAAAACGCTCGCCCTTGAAGCCATCAAGGATCTGCTCCAGGGATTTCACCCACAGGCCGTCCTCGTCCAGCGTGATGCCATGCTCACCCAGCGGCAAGCTGAACAGCGAACTGTTGAACAGGCGCATCAGACGCTCGACATCCTGCTGCGAGAATTCTTCCCGCAGCTTGGCGTAGCTGTTGTTGTCGGCGTGATCAAGTTGCTGCTTCACCGACTTCAGGCGTTTTTCCAGGTCCCGCAGACGTTCGTCCAGATCCTCGGCGCTGAACTGGCGCGACTGCGCCAAGGCCCCGGCCAGTTCATCGTGAGCATCCTTGGCGGCCAGCAGTTGCTGCTCCAACACCTTGACGTCATCCACCAGCGCGAAGCGGTGCTTGAGCACCGACAGCTCACCCAGCCAGCGCTGAATCCCGCTGATTTCCCGCTCCAGGCGCATCAGCTCCTGAGTGCCGCCGCGCTGGTCGTTCTGCAGCGAATCCTGCTCGTTGCGGTAATGCTCGGCCTGGATCGTCAGTTCTTCCTTGCGCGCACTGGCGTAGTCCGACCAGGTGCCCAGCAACGAATCCAGCAGCGGTGACAGGCGATGCAGCTTGCCCCGCAGAATGTCCCGCTGCTTCACGCCGTTGGCCAAGGCTTCTACCAGAGGGCCGGCAGCCACCAGCGAGTTGTAGTCCTGCTCCATGCGTCGTACATCGCGGAAGGCTTCTTCGCACGCCGCGATGTAATCGACACTGCCGGAACGCAGGCTGTGTTCGAACGCATCCAGAAACAGCTGCTTCAACTTGGCCGCGGTGATTTCCCGCATGTGCAGCAAATTGATAAACAGCGCGCGGAAGGTCTTCAGGCTCTGCTCGCTGGTGGAGCGCAGCGGAATCAGGGTCAGGTCCAGCGGGATCGACGTATGGCCGCCCACCAGCAAACGCCGCAGCTCATCGGGCTTGAGCTCATAGGCTTTCAGGCCTTCGCGCTCAAGGTTGGTGAACAGCTCTTTCTGGCGCAGGCAGGTGTCGTTCTTCTGGTAGTGCGCCAGGTCCAGCTTGCCGGCGTAGGCAAAGAACTGGTGACCGAAACCACCGCCCGGGCCGCGACCGACCACGCCGATCACGTGCGGGCCATGGGGAAGCGAGACTTCCACGAGGATGTAGCTGGTGTCGGTGGCAAAGTAGAAACGCCGGGATTGCTCCAGGGTGTACTTGCCGAAACTCATGTCCGACATGCGCGCCAGAATCGGGAACTGCAAGGCGTTGATCGACGCCGATTTGCCGAGGTTGTTCGCGCCGTACACCGACAGCGGTTCTTCCAGCGGGAACAGGCCCAGGCTGTAACCGGCGGTGTTCAAAAGGGCGAAGCGGCGAATGCCGTAGCGTTCCTTGCTCATGCGTCGGTCTCCTGTTCTTCGGCAATGGCGCGGGCCAGGGCGTCTTCTTCGCTTTCTTCTGCAAAGTCACTCAAGTCCAGCGGGTCATCGGTCTTCAGCAGTTTTTCATCGCTGTCTTCGTCGATGATCACCGGGGCCGGCAACGGCAATACGCTGTGGATGCTCGCGGCCAGGTCGCGGTCTTGCTGGACCGAGAGGCACACATCGAGGAAGCGGTGCATCGGCGGCAGGAAGCGGTAGATGCCGTTCTCTTCACCGGCAAAACCCAGCTGGGTCATGCGGCGCATGATTTTTTCTTCCAGTTCCTCGACGGTCTGCACTTCGGCCTGGATAAACAGGTCGCGGTACTTTTCCAGCAACGACGGCAGTTCGTCACGGCCCAGGCTGCCACCGTCGAGCACGGCGATCGGGTCGCGGCCCTGGTCGGCCAGGTGCTCGACGATGATGAAGGTGAACAACGCCAGGCGCTGGGCGGTCTTGTTGACCTGCGCGGCGGCCACGGCCGAGTCCGGCACGAAGTAGTAGAAACCTCGCGTGTCGCACACCAACTCAAAGCCCAGGGCCTTGAACAACGTGCGGTACTGGTCCTGGAAGTTCGACAGTTGGGCGTACAGCTCCGGGTCGCGGCGGCTGACGTGGTAACCCTTGAACAGCTCGCGAAAGATCGGCGCCAGCTGGGACAGTTCGGATAGATCAAGATGCATGAGGGGTGCTCGCAGAATTCCCGGCCGTATCAATACTGGCTGGAAGCAGGGCGAATGAGCGCAGGCTGACCTGGTGCTCGTGAGTGTGGTAATCCCGTCGTTCCAGACGTTCACGCTTGAAGCGTTTTTCCCGCGACAGGCGTGAGAACCAGTACAGCAACTCGTCGGTTGCGCCGTCCGGTTCCTGCTCCAGCAGCCAGGTCATCAGGTCCGGCATCGGCAGCGCGTCTTCACAGCGCTCGAGCATTTCCTTGACCGTGCGCGGTGCGCGAGGGGCTTCGCCCTTGTGGGATTTATGCGCCTTGGGGAAACGCGCCGGCTTCGGTTCGAAGTTGGCCAGGGCGTACACGTAGGCTTCGACCTGGCTGGCACTGCCAAGAAAGGTGCTTTGCGGCCGGGTGAACATCGGCATCGCCGCTTGCGGCACCGCGTCCAGGCCCTTGCGGCGAATCGCCGACAAGGCCAGCGCCGCGCCCCGGGTCACGGCGTTGTGCCGGCGCGCTTCTTCCCGCAACGGCAGCAGCAGTTCCCGGGCGTGACGCAAGGTCAGTTGGGCGCTGGTCTGCATTTCGAGGATGCGCGCGTGGGTGCGCAGCAGCATGTCGTCGTCCACCAGGTGGCCGAGGCGCTGCTGCTCGGTGAGCATGCGCAACAGTACGTTTTCCACCTTGCGCACGCCTTGTTCGAAGGCGCCGTCGGCGTTCACCAGTTGAATCATCGGCTCGACGTATTCGTCCCAGGTCGCCAGTACTTCGGCGTAGCGCTGGCGCA
>NZ_JACARK010000036.1:0-5355 GCF_013386655.1 Pseudomonas sp. K5002
GCCGGTGGTGTCCTGGGAGCGGGTGCGCCAGTTGCTGGACTTGAGTGAGTCCGAGCAGTTGCCGCCTTCGGCGGATCTGAGCCAGGTCGCTATCGCCCGCTGCGGCACGGTCTGGTATCAGCCCATTGTCAGCCAGGCGGGCGTGTTGCAAGGTGTCGAAGCGCTGGCCCGCTGGCAGCTTCCTGACGGCGAGTTGCTGTTGCCTGACGCGTTTCTGCCGGTGCTGGAGTTTGCCGGAATGGAAGAGGCGTTTACCTGGCACGTGCTGGAACAAGCGCTGGGCCAGGCGGCACACGTCATGCGCGAAACCGGGCAGGTGCTGCCGGTGGCGGTGAATATCCCGGGGCGGATGCTGGAGCGTCCGCACTTTCCCCAAGTGCTGCAAGGCTTGCTGCAACTTCACGGCGTGCCCGCCCGTGGCCTGACTCTGGAACTGGTGGAAACCTCGCGCCTGAACACCGACAGCGCCCACGTCACCGGCTTGCTGCGTTTGCGGATGATGGGGTGCAAGCTGTCCATCGGTGATTTCGGCGTGGGCGGCACCAGCCTGCAACGCTTGCTGGAATTGCCCTTCAGCGAATTGAAGATCCCGCCGGCGTTTGCCAGCGGCATGGCCAGGGACGATCGCAAGGCGGCAGTGGTTGCCGGCGCCATGAGCATGGCGAGGCGACTGGGTGTGGGTGTGGTGGTGACCGGGGTTGAAAGCGCCGCCGACTATCACGCGGTAAGTGAACTGGGGGCTGCGTGGTTGCAAGGCTGCTTTATCGCCGGCCCCATGGACGCCGAGGCGCTGAAGCAGTGGATCGCGTTTCAGGCTAGGCCAGCCCGTGTTCCTGCACATAGATAAACAGCGCGGCGTCGTTGCTCAGGCCCAGCTTGCGCATGGCGCTGACCTTTTGTGCACTGACGGTTTGCTTGCTGCGATGAAGATTCGCGGCGATCTCGCCTACCGTCAGGCCGCCGGCCAGCAGGCGGATGACTTCAAGTTCACGGGGTGATAGTTGATCCTGGGAGTGCACACGCTCGACGCCTGCCAGGTTCAGTGACTGACTGATGGTCTGGGCCACATAACGTCGCTGCTGGCGCACCTGACGGATTGCTTCAGGCAATTCGTCTGCGAGACTGGCCTTGCTCAGCAGGCCCATGACACCCAACTCCAGGATGGCGTGGAACAGGCCGGCGTTGTTCAGCATGGTCACCACCACGATGGGCAGGCCCGGGTGATGCCGGCGCAGTTGTTCGATCAGGCGCAAGCCGTCGGCCTGGGGCTCGGCGGGCATCATGAAGTCGGTCACCAGAATGTCGCAGGCACAACGTTGCAGCAGTTCGCCAAGGGCCAGGGGTGAGTTGGCTTCACCGACGATGGTTAGCCTCTCGTCACGTTCCAGGACCGCCCGCAGACCGATGAGGAAAATCGGGTGGTCGTCGGCGAGGACGATGCGCAATGGCTTGTCAGACGTTTCGTTCAATACAGGCTCCCAGGGTAATTTGGGGATTCTAGCCTGTTAACGCAGGAGAGGGTCTGAAGGTGCGGTTTACAAAGGTGTAAAAAACGCCGCGTCCCCGTCCGTGGGGCAGCGGCGTTTTTCGTTTCTGGCAGGCCCGGTCGGAGTGATCGTTTAGGCGAGTAGTTTCTGAGCCACTGCCATTACGGTTCCGACAGCCGTGAAGAAGCCGATGGCGATACCAACGGGATACCAGAAATTCTCTCGGGTTATCTTGTGGGATTCTGCGTTTAGCTTGCGTTGCTCGGCATAAATTCTGGATATGTCGGCGTGAATCTTCTCTAGTATTGCCTGCTCTTTTTCGTGTTCCAGCATGGTCTTCGTCCTTCGCAACGGGGCCTTTTGGTATGCGCTGTTTATCGATGTGCCGGCATGATCAGCGCTCATCGAGTATAGGATTCACCCTCGGCATCAGCGCCAAAACGGCAACTCATTGAGTAAGCAGTTATGTGCTGCCGTTTTTTGCTTGTCATGTTGCAAGCGCATGCTGGACACGTCATCCCCCGGCAACCCTTGAAAGACGAAAAAGCGAACTTTCCTACGACGCAAATAGTCACTTAGGATAGATGCAGCTCCCGTTTACACGATTGTTTCCGAACTATTGAGTGGTGATCGAGATGGAAAGTATCAGCCTATTGCTCGGTGAAGCACTGAGCCCTTATCAGGTCACGCTGACCACCTCGGGTGTGCAGGGCGAATGCCTGGTGACCGTAAAAAATCCGGCCGGTGCCATCGTGGTCGAACGAGAAGTCGACCAGGCACAATTGACCGACAAGCGCGCATTGGTGGATGTGGTGGACTGTTTGCACCGCGACTTGATGATTGCCGAAGGACGCCTGGAACCCTCGGTCATGGCGGCCCTGCGCAATGCGGCCCTGACTCGGCCGATCGCCTGCGCATGAAGATTTATTTTTGTTGGGAACCTTCCTACGGCAAGGTGAGTCAGATTTTGTAACAGCGAGATCAAGCATTGTGCTCCGGTGCTTGTGGCTCGTTGTTACTGGTCTTTTTAGGCCCTTATTAACCCCGAGTTGTCTCCCCACTGCTCGGGGTTTCTTTTTGCCTGCGATTTGTCATGGGCTCGGGGCATCCTGGAAAAACGTCGGGTGGTCTTGCAGGTATTGCTCACGCATGACCGGGTCGAGCCATGAGGCGTAGGACTGTCGCAGTTGCTCCTGCGGGATCTCGCGCAGCACCTGATTGATCCGCTCGATAGCCGTGCGGCCTGAGGCGTTATCCGTGCAGGCAATCCGGGTCAGTTGATAGGGCGGGGTGCCTTTGATGGGGTAGAAGATCAGCTCTTGTGGATCAATGCCTTGTTGCAGCGCCTGGTAGCGCACTTCTGTCCAGTAACCCAGCACCGCTTCCAGCCGCCCCTTTCGTTGCATCTGCAGCAGGCTGCCGAGGGCGTCATTGCCGTAATGTGGCGCCAGTTTGTGAGCACTGGTGTGCTTCAGCGCTTCATCGATGATGGCGCCGTAGCTGCGTTCGGCGATGATGCCAAGGCGCGCATCTCGTGCATTCAAAAATGCCTCCAGGTCGAACCGTCCATCCACCACAAACGGCGCCAGCAGCGCCCGCTGACCCTGGCGGATCGTCACCCCGTTGCTCACGGCCGCGAAGGCCTGGGCGGAAAACACGATGGTTTTAGCGCGCTCCGCCGTCCACAGCAGGGACGGGTCGCAGGTAAGCGTGCCGGGGTCGCGGAGCATCTGCATGCCGCGCGCGCGGTTCACGTGGAGGATCTGATGTCGATACTCCGGCATGTGTTCGGCGAGTATCGGCAGCAGTTGGTCGAGGGCGCCCTGGCCTTTTTGCGGGCCTTCGAAAATCGTCACTGGCGGCAGGTCACGCAACAGCCAGATCAAGGTTTCCTGGGCCTGGCTCGACAGTGGCCAAGTCCCGAGCAGTGAACCCAGGAGGCAGAGTCGAATGATGAAGCGCCGGCCCATCAGATCGCGCCGTTCTCACGCAGGCGAGTAACGGCGGCCGCATCGTAGCCCAATTCAGCGAGCACCACGCTGTTGTGCTCGCCCAACTGCGGTCCGACCCATTCACAACTGCCCGGTGTGTCCGACAGTTTGGGCACGATGCCGGGCATCTTGAAGTCCTTGCCGCCCGGGAGCTGCGCCTTGAGGAACATCTCGCGGGCCAGAAACTGCGGGTCTCCCAGCATGTCTTGCGCGCTGTAGATGCGGCTGGCGGGCACTTCGGCCTTGTTCAACTGTTCCACCACTTGCTCAAGCGGCAGCGAGTTGACCCAGCGATCAATCACCCCGTACAGCTCATCGCGCCGGCTGTCGCGGCCATCGTTGCTGGCCAGTGCCGGGTCGTTGGCCAGGTCGTCGCGACCAATGGCCGACATGAAGCGCTTGAAGATCGCGTCGCCATTGGCGCCGATCTGCACATGCTTGCCATCTTTGCTGGTGTGGATCGAGGAGGGCGTGATGCCGGGCATGATGTTGCCGGTGCGCTCGCGGATAAAGCCGAACACGTCGAACTCCGGGATCATGCTCTCCATCATCGCGAAGATCGCCTCATACAGCGCCACATCCACCACCTGGCCGAGCCCGCCATTCACTTCACGATGACGCAGGGCCATCAGCGCCCCGATCACGGCCCACAACGCCGCGATCGAGTCACCGATGGAAATCCCGGTGCGCACCGGCGGGCGGTCCTCGAAACCGGTGATGTAACGCAGGCCCCCCATGGATTCGCCCACCGCGCCAAACCCTGGCTGGTCCTTCATCGGCCCGGTCTGGCCAAAGCCCGAGAGGCGTACCATCACCAGTTTCGGGTTCAGGGCGTGCAAGGTTTCCCAGCTCAGGCCGAGCTTTTCCAGCACGCCAGGGCGAAAGTTCTCAATCAAAATGTCGGCATCCGCCAACAGTTGCTTGAGGATCGCCAGGCCGTCCGGGTGTTTCAGGTTCAGGGTCAGGGATTTCTTGTTGCGCGCCTGCACAAACCACCACAGCGAGGTGCCTTCATACAGCTTGCGCCACTTGCGCAGCGGGTCGCCGCCATCCGGGGATTCGACCTTGATCACCTCGGCGCCGAACTCGGCGCAGATGCGCGACGCAAACGGGCCGGCGATCAAGGTGCCGAGTTCGATGACTTTCAGGCCGGCAAGTGGTTTGGCGGTAAACGACATGAGGAACCTTTCGGGCAGGGCAGGGATGTGAGCCTTTTAACATAGGCGAGTGGCGCAGTGATAAGGATGATGCAGCGCAGTATTCGTTGAATCACCTCGCCATCGGTTAGACTTGCCGCCTTTCCCTGTCTCTAGAAGTCCGTTCATGGCCCAGCCGTCCACGACCTACAAGTTTGAACTCAACCTCACCGACCTTGACCGTTCGGTGTACGAGAGCGTCAAGCAGACCATCGCCCGCCACCCTTCGGAAACCGAAGAGCGCATGACCGTGCGTTTGCTGGCCTACGCGCTTTTCTACAACGAGCAGCTGTCTTTCGGTCGTGGCCTGTCAGATGTAGACGAGCCGGCGCTGTGGGAAAAAAGCCTGGATGATCGCGTCCTGCACTGGATCGAAGTCGGCCAGCCGGACGCGGACCGCCTGACCTGGTGTTCCCGCCGTACCGAACGCACGACCTTGCTGGCCTACGGCAGCTTGCGCGTCTGGGAAGGCAAAGTGGTGCCGGTGGCGAAGAACCTGAAAAACGTGAGCATCGCCGCCGTCCCCCAGGAAATCCTGGAAGTGCTGGCCAAGGACATGCCCCGGGTGATCAAGTGGGACGTGATGATCAGCGAAGGCACGATCTTCGTGACCGATGACCGTGGGCAGCACGAAGTCCAGCTGGAATGGCTGGCTGGCGAGCGCGGCTGAAACGTCGACAG
>NZ_JACARK010000036.1:5417-21553 GCF_013386655.1 Pseudomonas sp. K5002
TCGACAGCTCCTACAAGGGATCACCGCTAATTTTCAACATTAAAGAGAAGCTTCCGTCACCCCATGCGTATTGATCCTCGCCCGTTGCCTGCCGTCCTGCCATTCCTCGGTGAATTGCCACCGTTGTTGACCCGTCTCTACGCCGCACGCGGGGTGCAATCGGAAGCCGAGCTGGATAAAAGCCTGGCGCGGCTGATCCCGTATCAGCAGCTCAAGGGCATCGATGCCGCGGTGGACTTGCTGGTGACGGCCCTGGAGCAGCGCCAGCGGATCCTGATCGTGGGTGACTTCGACGCCGACGGCGCCACCGCCAGCACCGTGGGCACCCTGGGCCTGCGCTTGTTGGGCGCCGCCCATGTCGACTACCTGGTGCCCAACCGTTTCGAATACGGCTACGGCCTGACCCCGGAAATCGTCGCCGTGGCCCTGCAGCGCCAGCCACAGCTGCTGATTACCGTGGACAACGGTATCTCCAGCGTCGAAGGTGTGGCGGCCGCAAAAGCGGCGGGGCTCAAGGTGCTGGTTACCGACCACCACTTGCCGGGCGACGAACTGCCCGCAGCCGACGCCATCGTCAACCCGAACCAGCCGGGCTGTGAATTCCCCAGCAAGGCCCTGGCCGGTGTGGGCGTGATCTTCTACGTGCTGATGGCCCTGCGTGCGCGCTTGCGCAGTTTGGGTTGGTACGAGAACAAGCCGCAGCCGAATATCGGCGAACTGCTGGACCTGGTGGCCCTGGGCAGCGTGGCCGACGTGGTCCCGCTGGACGCCAACAATCGCATCCTGGTCTACCAGGGCCTGGAACGCATTCGCGCCGGTCGTGCCCGGCCGGGGATCAAGGCGATCCTCGAAGTGGCCAAGCGCGATCACGCCCGCATCACCTCCACCGACCTTGGTTTTATCCTCGGCCCGCGCCTGAACGCCGCCGGGCGCCTGGATGACATGAGCCTGGGTATCGAGTGCCTGCTCACCTCGGATTTCGCCGCCGCCCGGGAAATGGCCGCGCAACTGGACGGCATGAACCAGGACCGCAAGTCCATCGAACAAGGCATGCAGCGCGAGGCCCTGGCCCAGCTCAAGGACTTGCCGGTGGAGTCGATGCCGTATGGCTTGTGCCTGTTCGACCCGGAATGGCACCAGGGCGTGATCGGCATCCTTGCCTCGCGCATGAAAGAGCGTTACTTCCGCCCGACCATCGCCTTTGCCGACGCCGGTGACGGCCTGCTCAAGGGCTCCGGGCGCTCCGTGCCGGGTTTTCATATTCGTGACGCGCTGGCCGTGGTGGCCAGCCAGCACCCAACGCTGATCGCCAAGTACGGCGGCCACGCCATGGCGGCGGGTCTTACCTTGCCCGAGGCCAACTTCCCACTGTTCGCCGAGGCCTTTGACGCCGAAGTGCGTCGGCAACTGCGCGAAGAAGACCTGACGGGCCGGCTGCTGTCCGACGGCACCCTGGCGGTTGAAGAGTTTCACCTGGAACTGGCCCGCGCCCTGCGCAACGCCGGGCCGTGGGGCCAGCATTTCCCAGAGCCGTTGTTTCACGGGGTGTTCCAACTGGTGGAGCAGCGCGTCGTCGGCGAGCGCCATCTGAAGGTGGTGCTCAAGAGCGAGTGTGGATCGGTGAAGCTCGATGGCATTGCTTTCGGCATCGACCGCGAGATCTGGCCCAATCCCACCATTCGCTGGGTGGAACTGGCCTACAAGCTCGACGTGAACGAGTTCCGTGGCCAGGAAACCGTGCAACTGATGATCGCGCATATCGAGCCGCGCTGAACCCTGTGCAATCCTCTGTTGTCGACTAGTCTCTAAGCACTGTGTGATCGGTCTTGTGACCTTGTCTTATTTCAGCCCGCCGGGGACGGGTTTTTCGTCGACCTTTCAAACAGAACCCTGGAGCCTGCCCACTGCATAAAAGAGGTGCCCCATGAGTCTGCTGCTTGAACCCTATACCCTGCGCCAACTGACCCTGCTCAACCGCATCGCCGTGTCACCAATGTGCCAGTATTCCAGCGTCGATGGCCTGGCCAATGACTGGCACCTGGTGCACCTCGGCAGCCGTGCCGTCGGTGGCGCCGGGCTGATCTTTACCGAAGCCACCGCCGTGACTGCCGATGGCCGCATCACCGCCCAGGACCTGGGCCTGTGGAACGACGAACAGATCGAACCGCTGCAACGCATCACGCGCTTTATCAATGCCCAGGGCGCGGTGGCGGGCATTCAACTGGCCCACGCCGGGCGCAAAGCCAGCACGCACCGGCCATGGATCGGCAAGCACGGCAGCGTCAAGCCGGAAGATGGCGGCTGGGTGCCGGTGGGCCCTTCGCCGATTGCCTTCGATCCGCAGCACACTTCACCCAAGCAACTCGATGAAGGGCAGATCCAGCAAGTGATCGCTGACTTCGTCGCTGCCGCCAAGCGCGCGTTGACCGCCGGTTTCAAAGTGGCGGAAATCCATGCCGCCCATGGCTACCTGTTGCATCAATTTCTTTCGCCCCTGAGCAACCAGCGCCAGGACCAGTACGGCGGCTCGTTCGAAAACCGCATCCGCCTGGTGCTGCAAGTGACCACGGCGGTGCGTGAGGCCTGGCCGCAAGAGCTGCCGCTGTTTGTGCGGGTCTCGGCCACCGATTGGGTCGAGGACGGCTGGAACCCGGATGAAACCGTCGAACTGGCGCGCCGCCTGAAAGACCTGGGCGTCGACCTGATCGACGTCTCCTCGGGTGGCACCGCGGCCAATGCGGAAATTCCTACCGGGCCCGGCTACCAGACCCGCTTTGCCGAGCGTGTGCGCAAAGAGTCGGGAATCGCCACCGGCACCGTGGGCATGATTACCGAGCCCGCCCAGGCCGAGCACATCTTGCGTACCTGTCAGGCCGATATCATTTTCCTCGCACGTGAACTGTTGCGTGACCCGTACTGGCCACTGCATGCCGACGATGACCTGGGCGGGCGCAAAGCGACCTGGCCGGCGCAGTATCAGCGGGCTACGCATCGCGACCAGCCGATTCATGAGTCAGACTTGCGGGATTAACCTTGCGTAGGAAAACGCCTGAAGCTAATGTCGAAACTATGACTCTATTACTGAACGCCTCGATTATTTCCACCCTCCAGGAGAGGGTGGGCTGACGCGTGCTGGAAAAGCATGAAAAACCCGCCCTTGATCCGGCGGGTTTTTTATTGCCCGCCGATCACCGGCCAAGCCCTGCGACACAAGGAGAAGCTCATGTTGCACCTGATCTGCGGCAAAATCGCATCCGGTAAATCGACCCTGACCCAGCAGTTGTCGCAAGCCCCACAGACGGTATTGATCAGCGAGGATGAGTGGCTGTCACGCCTTTATCCCGGACAGATCCAGGCTCTGGGCGACTACGTGCGCTGCACCGGCCACCTGCGCGATGCGTTGACGGCCCATATCATCTCGTTGCTCAAAGCCGGCGTCTCGGTGGTGCTGGATTTTCCCGCCAACACCCTGGCCAGCCGCCGCTGGATGCGCTCATTGTTCGAAGGCGCAGGCGCTGACCATCAATTGCACTACCTGGATGTGCCGGACGAGGTCTGCAAGACACGCCTGCGTGCGCGCAACGCGGAGGGTACCCACGCGTTCGAAACCAGTGACGCCCAGTTCGACTTGATCACCGGCTATTTCGAAGCACCGACACCTGCGGAAGGCTTCAACCTTGTTCACCATCAACCCTTGGAAGCACAGCATGTTGATCAAGTGTGACCTGACCGAAAAGGACCTGCCGTTGCTGGCGCTGATTGACCGTACCGAACGGATCGAGGCGTGCTATCGCGTGGAGCACGGGGAGTTGCTGCTGTACCCCGAGCACCACGACATGCGCGGCTGGCCCGAAGGCGAAGCCGAGCAGGATGCCGTGGCCTTGCAGGCGTGCCTGAAGCGCGGCGGGTGGCTGCACGGTGTGTTTGACGATGCAAAGCTGCTGGCGGCCGTGGTAGTGGACAACCGGGTTATCCTCAACCAGGGCCTGCGTATGCGCCAGCTCAAATTCCTGCATGTGAGCCATGGGGCCCGTGGCCTGGGCCTGGGTGGCCAGCTGTTTGCCCTGGCCTGTGAACACGCCCGCGCAGCCGGGGCCGAGGCGTTGTACGTATCGGCCACGGAATCGCGCAATACGGTGGAGTTCTATCTGCGGCTCGGCTGCCGGTTGCTCAAGCAGCCGGATCCCGAGCTGTTTCAGCAGGAGCCGCACGACATCCACCTGTACCGGCCGCTTGTGGGATAACGCTGTAGGTCATTGCCCTGCAAGCGTTTTTTTAAGTGATTACTCTAAAAAAGTCCCACGCCCGGCAAGATAGTTTCTACGCTTAAGGTAAGCATGATTTCTGGCCCAGGAAATCAGCTTGTTGATCCTCGCAGGTCGCATCGCGGGATGGGGTTATGGGCAACCAGGAGCAGTTGATTGATACGAGGAGACAGTCCATGGCCAAGTCCTATGGTGTAGCGGGGGTGTTGTCGTCTTTTCTGGCCCGCAGGATGTCGCTGCGCAGCCGGCGCCTGAGTTCGAACGAAGAGCAATTGCTGGAACAGTACCGCGCCCTGACCGAGAGTGATCAGGTGGCGATGCGGTACTTGATCGGGGCGATGAAGAGTATTTCGCGGTTCTGAAGATCCCGAAGGGGCGTTCCCACGCGAGCGTGGGAACGTTCGGTATCAGGTGTACTTGCGCTTGTCTGGTGCAGGTGGGAAGTATTGGTACAGCCAGGTTTCGCTCAAGGTGCGGTCCTGGGTGCGGATGAACAGCCGCAGTTCAACCGGCTCGACGCTGTCGCTGGTTGGGTACCAGTCAAACAGAATTCGATAGCCCTTGATGGCATCCAGTACCAACACGCTGAAGTCTTTGACCTCACCATGGGAGCAGGTCACCACCGGCTCGATCCCGGTGCCTTCAGGCAAACGATCCAGCCCGCCGCCGTTGAAGTCCACGGCAAAACGCCGCGCCCAGACATCGGGGTAGTGCTCGCCCGGCGCCCAACCTTCGGTGAAACCGCCCATGCCCGAACGGGTGGCATTGACCTGCGCCAGTGGCGTGCTGACCGGCGGCAGGGCGCTCCAGTAGAGCTTGTAGCCGTAGTTCAGGGATTCGCCGGCAGCGACGGGCTTCTTCGGGGTCCAGAAGGCCACGATGTTGTCCAGGGTCTCGCCGGTTGTAGGAATTTCCAGCAGATCGATAGAGCCTTCACCCCACGCAGTAGTAGGTTCTACCCACAGGCTTGGGCGTTTGCTGTACCAGTCCACCGTGTCCTGATAGCTGGCGAACTCATGATCGGTCTGCACCAGGCCGAAGCCTTTCGGGTCGGTGTCGGCAAACGCGTTGAATTGCAGGGTAGCCGGGTTGTTCAGCGGGCGGCAGATCCACTCGCCATTGCCGCGCCACATGGCCAGGCGATCCGAGTCGTGGATTTGCGGGTGAATGGTGTCGCACATCCGCCGCTCAACGGTGCCGCAACTGAACATGCTGGTCATCGGTGCGATGCCCAGTTGCTCGATGGCGGTACGCGCATTGATATGGGCGTCGATGGCCATTACCACCTGGTTGGCCTGGCAGTCGATATCGAAGCGATAGGCACCAGTGGCGCTCGGCGAATCCAGCAGGGCGTAGACCACGAAGCGGGTGCTGTCCTTGTCCGGGGTTTCGAACCAGAACTTGGTGAAGTCCGGGAATTCCTCGCGCTTTTTCGCGTAGGTGTCGATGGCCAGGCCGCGTGCGGAAAGGCCGTACTGGCCGGTGGAATCCACCGCACGGAAGTAGCTGGCGCCGAGGAAGGACAGCACGTCGTGGCGGTCCAGTTCCGGGGCCTTGAACAGCTTGAAGCCGGAGAAACCCAGGTCGCCGGTCAACTGCTTGGTGTCTACCGTGGTTTTTTCATAGTTGAACAGCGAAGGGCGGAAGTGCACCTCGCGGGCCTGGCGGGTTTTCGGGTCGACGCTGTACATGCGCACCGGCGTCTTGAAGCCCATGCCGACGTGGAAGAACTGCACGTCCAGTTGGCCGTTCAATTCTTTCCACAGCGAATGCTTGCCGTCGTAGCCGATGGCGTTGAAATTCTGCGGGGTCATGGTCGCCAGGGTCGGCGGCAATACCTGCTTGGTGTCCTGGTAGCGATTGCTTGCCAACTGCTTGGCCTGGATCTTCAGGGCCTCGAAATCGAAGGCCTGGGCCTCGCCATCAGCGGCGCGGTTGCCCGCCCAGGCCTGGGCGGCCAGCAGGCCACTGGCCGACAGACCGGTGTAAGCCGCGATGGCCATGGACGCTTTGAGCAAATTCCTGCGGTGCATAAATACAACCTGTCGTGAACAATCCCGCGCCGTTCCTGGCACGTGCTGGATCAAGGAAAACGGTTCGGACATGCCTTCGGCCAAACGCAACGGACATTAAACAGATACCAAATAGCTTAAGCGGTTCGGTGCGCAAGGAAAAATGATTGATGGCGGGTTGATGGCGCTGCATATGAAACAAGACGTTTCTGTGGAAACCGTGTGGCGAGGGAGCTTGCTCCCGTTGGGGCGCGAAGCGACCCCAGCTCAGGCGATGGAGATCCTTCAGGGATATCTCGATCGCCTGGTTTGGGGCTGCTGCGCAGCCCAGCGGGAGCAAGCTCCCTCGCCACGACAACCTCTTCAGGAACGCCGGGATCAGCCCACTTCGCCTACCGCTCGATATGCCTCATCAATCGCCGCATGGGCATACGCGCTCCACGCGGCATCCGAGTTGGCGATGCTCACATGTCCCACCGGCTGGCGCGCCAGGTCCTTCAGTTTTTCGCTTTCATCGGCATCGTCAAACAAGCTGTTGGAGAAGGTCGCATAGCCGTGTGACCAACGGTTGACAGTGATCGCCAGAATGTCGGTCTGGTGGTTGAAACCGCCCGGGCCGAGCATGCGCTGCAGCTGATCCCGCAGTTGCGCTTCCAGTTGTTCAAATGTCTGCCCATACAACTTGCCCCGCCCGGCGCGGGCCTGGTCGCGGCCGTTCATGCCGCTGTTGGGGCTGGTGGGCACGTACACCATGTGCAAACCAATCGGCTGCGTCGGGTCGCGCGGGTGCTCGTAGCCGCCCATGCTCACCGGGTAATCCAGCTTGATTCGGCTGTAAGGCTGGGTCGCTGCATAAATCTCGTGCACCCCCAGCTTCTGGAACGAGGTCCAGTTGCGCACCACCACTTTGGTGTAGACCAGCGGGTACTTCACGTTCTGGCTCAGGGCCTGGGCTTGTTCTGCCGGCAGATCGCGCAGCAGGTACGGGATCATCATGTTGTAGCAGGCCAGGATGCAGCGTTTGCCGCGGACCTGTGCGAGTTGGCCGCCACGGCTGTAGCCGATGTGCACACCGTCACCGACGTTACGCACACTGACCGCAGTGCTGTTCAAACGCACCCGCACCGGCGTCCTGGGCTGATCAAGCCTGGCGTAGTCAAACGGCGCCAGCACGATGTCATCCATGGTGTGCCCCGGTGCCACTGCCGGAATCAGGCTGCGCACCAGCAAGCGTGCCAGCGAGGCGTTGCCGTCGGGGAAGTGGTAGATGTAGGGTTCTTCCATTTCTGCGGCGGCTTCTTCGCTGATCGGTGCCAGGTTCATTCCTCCGAAGCCAGGGAAACCCACGCTATAGGCATCAGCCGACGCCACCGCGTCGATACTCAAGGCCATGAAGTCGTTGGTGCGGCTTTGGAAGTACTTCACCGCGCCTTCCGAGAGTCCTACGTTCTTGAGCAGGAAATCGCGGTAGCTGGTGGTCGCGAGGTACTCGGCCTTTTCCTCGGCAGTCTTGCCCGGCAGGTAATCCTTGGGCGCGACGTGCAAGGCAATCAGCGCCTGACGGTCGGTTTCCGGCAGCGGGAAATCATTGATGAAGTCGCTGATGGAGCGCGCATGCAACTGGTCCGGGGCGATGTCGTCGGCGACCATCGGCGTCGGGTCGCCGGTCACCAGTTTGTCTTCGCCAAAGTTTTCCTTGTCGAAGAACACCCCACGGGACAAACCCAGGCCCGGGTAGAACTGGCGGTCGAAGGCGGTCTCGAAGCGCTTGATGTTCACCCCGAGTTTTTTCAACAGCCCGTTTACTTCCTTGCTGTAAAGATGATTCGGTGACTGGAACGCTTCGCTGCCGCCGTAGCCGATGATCAGCCGGCCACCGGCCTGGAACTCATTGCGCTTGGCATGGCCGCCGAAGTCGTCGTGGTTCTCCAGGATCAGGATCTTCGCCTTCGGGTGCTTCTCACGGTAGAACCACGCCGCCGACAAACCGCTCAAGCCACCGCCGACCACCACCAGGTCGTAGTCTTCGGTGATCGGCAGTTTATCGGTGTCGAAGGCCTTCTTTTCCCAGCCCATCTGGTGGGCAACTTCGAATGAGCCGACATGGCTGCCGCGCAAGCCTGTGAGGGCGGGCGGGTAGTAGCGGCCATCGGGAGCGGCCTGGAGGATTTGCAGCGGGGTCATACCGGCGGCAATCGTGATAGCGACGCCGTTGAGGAAGTCGCGGCGGGTGATGTCCATGGGAACCTGCGAATTATTTATTGTTATTAGGAGAGCCCCTGTGGGAGCGGGCCGTTGTGGCGAGGGAGCTTGCTCCCGCTGGAGTGCGAAGCGCTCCCAGGATTTTGGGGCCGCTACGCAGCCCAGCGGGAGCAAGCTCCCTCGCCACAGTGAACTCGTTTCGACAGGGGTAAAGGGTCAGTGCTTGAACATCACATGGCGAACCGTGGTGTAGTCCTCCAGGCCGTACATGGACATGTCCTTGCCGTAGCCGGACAGTTTCTGACCGCCATGGGGCATTTCGCTGACCAGCATGAAGTGGGTGTTCACCCAGGTGCAGCCGTACTGCAACCGTGCAGCCAGGCGATGGGCGCGGCCGACATCGGCGGTCCACACGGAAGAGGCCAGGCCGTAGTCCGAATCGTTGGCCCAGGCCAATACCTGGGCCTCGTCGTTGAATTTGGTTACCGACACTACTGGCCCGAACACTTCGCGGCGCACGATTTCATCGTCCTGCTGCGCGTCGGCCAATACGGTCGGCTCAAAGAAGAACCCGTTGCCTTCCACCGCCTTGCCACCCGTGATCAGGCGGATATGGGATTGCGCCACGGCACGCTCCACAAACCCGGCCACACGGTCACGGTGCTGTGCGGTGATCAGCGGGCCCAGCTCGGTGGCCGGGTCATCCTGCAAACCGTATTTGATGCTGGCAACCGCCGCGCCGAGCTTTTCGACGAACGCGTCGTAGATATCGGCCTGTGCATAAATCCGGCACGCAGCGGTGCAATCCTGCCCGGCGTTGTAGAAGCCGAAGGTGCGAATGCCTTCCACCGCCGCGTCGATATCGGCGTCGTTGAAGATGATCACCGGCGCCTTGCCGCCCAGTTCCATGTGCATGCGTTTGACGCTGTCGGCAGTGCTGGAAATGATATTGGCCCCGGTGGCAATCGAACCGGTCAGCGACACCATGCGCACTTTCGGGTGATTCACCAGCGGGCTGCCCACGGTTGGCCCACGGCCAAACACCAGGTTGAGTACACCGGCCGGGAAAATTTCAGCGGCCAGTTCCACCAGGCGCAGCGCGGTCAGCGGGGTTTGTTCCGAAGGCTTGAGCACCACGGTATTACCGGCGGCCAGGGCCGGGGCGATTTTCCAGGCGACCATCATCAGCGGGTAGTTCCACGGCGCGATGGAGGCAATTACGCCCACCGGGTCACGGCGGATCATCGAGGTGTGGCCCGGCAGGTACTCGCCGCCGGCCGAACCGCTCATGCAGCGGCTGGCGCCGGCGAAGAAGCGGAACACATCGGCCACCGCCGGGATCTCGTCGTTCAGCGCCGCGCTGTAGGGTTTGCCGCAGTTGTCCGACTCAAGCTTGGCCAGCTCTGCGCCGTGGGCTTCGATGGCGTCGGCGAGTTTGAGCAGCAGCAGCGAGCGATCCTTCGGTGGCGTTTGCGACCAGCCTTCAAAAGCGCTGTCGGCAGCACGCACGGCGGCGTCGACCTGGGCTTCGCTGGCTTCCTTGATTTCCACCAGTACCCGACCCAACGCCGGGTTGAACACCGGCTGCGCCGGGCCTTCGCCTTCGACCAGATGGCCGTTGATCAGCAGTTTGGTTTGCATGGTTCAGTCCTCTTAAAGCTGCATCGTTTCCCCTGCCGAAACCGGTTCAAGTGTGGGAGCGGGCTTGCTCGCGAATACGGTCTTTCAGTTGATACATCACCTGACTGATACACCGCTTTCGCGAGCAAGCCCGCTCCCACATTTGAACCTCATTCCTTCAGTGGCAATGTGTTGTCAGTTATTTACCGCCACTACCGGCCACGCTTTCGCCGCCGCGGGTCAGGTAATAG
Organism: Pseudomonas sp. K5002; assembly: GCF_013386655.1. Lineage (NCBI taxonomy): Bacteria > Pseudomonadati > Pseudomonadota > Gammaproteobacteria > Pseudomonadales > Pseudomonadaceae > Pseudomonas > Pseudomonas sp. K5002. The sequence goes on from NZ_JACARK010000036.1 coordinate 15,768, forward strand.
GCACCCAGGATCGGGAACATCGTCACGATCATCACCAGCATCGCCACCACGTTGGTCACCGGCACATCCCGTGGCCGGCTCAACTGGTTGAGCAGCCACAGCGGCAAGGTGCGCTCGTGGCCGGCGGTGAAGGTGGTGACGATGATTTCGTCGAACGACAGCGCGAACGCCAGCATGCCGCCGGCCAGCAACGCCGAGCCGAGGTTGGGCATGATGATGTAGCGGAAGGTCTGCCAGCCGTCGGCGCCCAGGTCCATCGAGGCTTCGATCAGGCTGTGGGAGGTGCGGCGCAGGCGGGCGATCACGTTGTTGTAGACGATCACCACGCAGAAGGTCGCGTGGCCGACGATGATGGTGAACATCCCCGGCTCAATCCCCAGGGTCTTGAAGGTCGCCAGCAACGCGATACCGGTGATGATCCCCGGCAGTGCAATCGGCAGGATCAGCATCAGCGAGATGCCTTGCTTGCCGAAGAACTCCCGGCGATACAACGCCGCCGAGGCCAGGGTGCCGAGCACCATCGCAATCAGCGTGGCGATGGCCGCGATTTGCAGCGACAGCTTGATCGCTTCCAATACGTCCGGCCGCGAGAAGGCCACGCTGAACCACTTCAGGGTGAAGCCCTGGGGTGGAAAGCTGAACGCCGCCTCTTCGGTGTTGAAGGCGTAGAGGAAGATGATCAGGATCGGGAAGTGCAGGAAAACCAACCCGCCCCAGGCCGCGATTTTTAGACTGAGTGAGGCTTTTTCAGAGTGCATCGAAGGCCCCCAGACGTTTGACGATGGACAGGTAAACCGCGATCAGCACGATCGGCACCAGGGTGAACGCCGCGGCCATGGGCATGTTGCCGATAGCGCCTTGTTGCGCGTACACCATGCCGCCGACGAAGTAACCCGGCGGGCCCACCAGTTGCGGCACGATGAAGTCGCCCAGGGTCAGCGAGAACGTAAAGATCGAACCCGCCGCGATCCCCGGCACCGACAGCGGCAGAATCACCTGCATGAAGGTCTGGCGCGGCTTGGCGCCGAGGTCAGCCGAGGCCTGCAGCAACGATGGCGGCAAACGCTCCAGCGAGGCCTGGATCGGCAGAATCATGAACGGCAGCCAGATGTACACAAACACCATGAACCGCCCCAGGTGCGAGGTGCTCAAGGTGCTGCCGCCCACGCCGGGAATGCCCATGATGAATTGCAGCGCCGGCTCCAGGCCCAGGTGCTGCACGAACCACTGCGCCACGCCGCCCTTGGCCAGCAGCAGGGTCCAGGCGTAGGCCTTGACGATGTAGCTGGCCCACATCGGCATCATCACCGCGATGTAGAAAAACGCCTTGGTCTTGCCGGTGGTGTAGCGCGCCATGTAGTAGGCGATCGGGAACGCGACGATGGCACTGGCGATGGACACCACCACCGCCATGCTCAAGGTGCGCACGATGATGTCGAAGTTCGACGGCTGGAACAGCGCGGCGAAGTTGGCCAGGGTCAGGTCCGGGGTGACCGCCATGGTGAAGTCATCGAACGTATAGAAGCCTTGCCACAGCAAGGTCAGCAGCGAACCCAAATAGATCGCGCCGAACCAGATCAGCGGCGGCACCAGCAGCAGCGACAGGTACAGGTTGGGCTTCTTGTACAGCAGGTTGGAAAACCTGCGCATCGGGGGTTGGGACAGGGCCAGGCTCATGTCACACCTCGCCTGCGATGTCGGTCAACGGCGTCATGGCTTCCCGCGCCCAGCGCGCGGTGATGGACTGGCCGACTTGATGCCCGGCGGTGGTGTCCAGCCATTGGTTGTTGGCCTGGCTGATGTTCAGGGCCTGGCCGTTTTCCAGTTTCAGTTCGTAGCGGGTGGCGCTGCCCTGGTACTGGATGTCATGCAGCAGGCCGCTGACTTCCACCTCGCCGCTGCCCAGCGGGCCTTCGGCGAAACGCACGTGTTCCGGGCGGATCGAGAACGGCTGCGGGTTACCGCTCAAGCGTTGCGCCAATTCGCCGCGAATCACGTTGGAGGTGCCGACGAATTCCGCGACGAAGGTGGTGGCGGGCTTCATGTACAGGTTGCGCGGGGTGTCGACCTGTTCGATGCGGCCCTTGTTGAATACGGCCACACGGTCGGACATCGACAGTGCTTCGGTCTGGTCGTGGGTGACGAAGATGAAGGTGATGCCAAGTTGGCGTTGCAGTTTCTTCAGCTCGCTTTGCATCTGTTCGCGCAGCTTCAGGTCGAGAGCGCCGAGGGGCTCATCCAGCAGCAATACGCGCGGACGATTGACCAGTGCGCGGGCCAGGGCCACACGTTGACGCTGGCCGCCGGAGAGTTGCACCGGCTTGCGGTCGCCGTAACCGCCGAGGGCGACCATGCCCAGCGCTTCTTCGGCGCGGTTGAGGCGTTCGGTCTTGCCCACGCCTTTGACTTTCAGGCCGTAGGCCACGTTGTCCCGCACGTTCATGTGGGGGAACAGCGCGTAATCCTGGAACACAGTGTTCACGTCGCGCTGATACGGCGGCAAGCCGGCGGCTTCCTCACCGTGGATGCGGATGGAGCCGGCACTGGGTTGCTCGAACCCGGCGATCAGGCGCAGGCACGTGGTTTTGCCCGAGCCGGAAGGGCCGAGCATGGAAAAGAACTCGCCGTCCTGGATATCGATGGAAACCCGGTCAACGGCTTTCACTTCGCCGAACTGACGGGAAACGTGGGTGAATTGGACTGCAAGCGTCATGGTGCGGTGCTCCAAAAAGGCGCGTCTTGTAAAAATTAAATCGGAGGTAGAGGTGATCGTTCCCACGCTCTGCGTGGGAATGCAGCGCTGGACGCTCCGCGTCCGCCCTTAAAGTCGTGACGCGGAGCGTCACAGGAGGCATTCCCACGCGGAGCGTGGGAACGATCAACTAGGGAGTGCTTAGCGCCCGCCCATGATCGCGATGTAATCCTGGGTCCAGCGGCTGTACGGCACGAACTTGCCGCCTTCAGCCTGCGGGGTTTTCCAGAAGGCGATCTTCTCGAACTGGTCGAAACCGTTGGTCTTGCAACCCTCGGCGCCCAGCAGTTCGCTTTCCTTGCACGCCGCGGGAACCGCCGGCAACGAACCGAACCACGAGGCCACATCACCCTGGACCTTCGGCTGCAGCGACCAGTCCATCCACTTGTAGGCGCAGTTCGGGTGCTTGGCATCGGTGTGCAGCATGGTGGTATCCGCCCAGCCGGTGGCGCCTTCCTTCGGAATGGTCGAGGCAATCGGCTGTTTCTCGTTCACCAGGCCGTTGACCTGATACGGCCATGCGCTGGAGGCCACCACGCCTTCGTTCTTGAAGTCGCTCATTTGCACGGTGGTGTCATGCCAGTAGCGGTGGATCAACGGCTGCTGGGCGCGCAACAGGTCGAGCACGGCCTTGTACTGGGTTTCGGTCAGTTCGTACGGGCTCTGGATGCCCAGTTCCGGCTTGGTGGCCTTGAGGTACAGCGCCGCATCGGCGATGTAGATCGGGCCGTCATAGGCCTGCACGCGGCCTTTGTTCGGCTTGCCGTCCGGCAGGTTCTGCGCATCGAACACTACGTTCCAGCTGGTGGGCGCGGTCTTGAACACGTTGGTGTTGTACATCAACACGTTCGGGCCCCACTGGTACGGCGTGCCGTACGTTTGCTGGCCGACCACGTACCACGGCGCATCTTTCAGGCGCGGGTCGATGTTCTTCCAGTTGGGAATCAGCGAGGTGTTGATCGGCTGTACGCGCTTGCCGACGATCAACCGCAGCGAGGCATCGCCCGACGCGGTGACCAGGTCGTAGCCGCCCTTGGCCATCAAGCTCACCATCTCGTCGGAGGTGGCGGCGGTCTTGACGTTGACCTTGCAGCCGGTCTCTTTCTCGAAACCGGTGACCCAGTCGTAGTTCTTGTCGCTTTCGCCACGTTCGATATAGCCGGGCCAGGCGACGATATCCAACTGGCCTTCACCGGCATCCACCGCCTTCAGCGGTTCGGCGGCCTGGATGCTGACACTGGCCAGCAGCGCGGTGGTCAGGGCACTGAGCAGTGCGGTCTTGTGCGCAGACATGGGGGTTCCCTCTTCTTTAATTATGGTCGGGGCAGTTTTTGCAGCAGGTGGTGCGTGAGCGTAGTTGTTGTTTTAAAGATGCTGGCCGTGGCGCGCCATGATGTGCCGCACCACGCTGTAGTCCTGTAGCGAATCGCTGGACAGATCTTTGCCATACCCCGAGCGCTTCAAGCCGCCGTGGGGCATTTCGCTGACCAGCATGAAATGACTATTGATCCAGGTGCAGCCGTATTGCAGGCGCGACGCCACTTGCATCGCCTTGTCCAGATTCTGGGTCCACACGGAGGAGGCCAGGCCGTATTCCGAGTCGTTGGCCCAGTCCACCGCCTGTTCCAGCTCGTCGAAGCGGGTCACGGTGACCACCGGGCCGAACACTTCGCGCTGCACGATTTCATCATTCTGTTTACAACCGGCCAGCAAGGTTGGCTGGTAGAAGAAGCCAGCACCGGAATGCACGGCGGCGCCGGTGATGCGTTCGATATGCGGCTGGCCGAGGGCGCGTTCGACAAAACTGGCGACGCGGTCGCGCTGGCGGGTGCTGATCAGCGGGCCGAGTTCGTTGTCGGCATCGCGCTTGCCGGCAAACCGCAGGCTGCTGACGGCGGCGCCGAGCTCGGCCACCAATTTGTCGTGGATGCCGGCCTGGGCGTAGATGCGGCACGCGGCGGTGCAGTCCTGGCCGGCGTTGTAGTAACCGTAGGCGCGCACGCCTTCGACCACGGCTTGCAGGTCGGCGTCGTTGCACACGATCACCGGGGCCTTGCCGCCCAGCTCCAGGTGCGTGCGCTTGAGTGTCTTGGAGGCGGCCTGGAGGATCTTCTGCCCGGTGACGATATCGCCGGTCAACGAGACCATGCGCACCTTCGGGTGGCTGACCAAATGGCTGCCGACCCCTTCGCCGCCGCCACACAGGATGTTGATCACCCCGCGCGGCAACAACTGGCTCAGTACGGGCGCCAGGGCCAGGATCGACAGCGGGGTATGTTCCGACGGCTTGAACACCAGGGTATTACCGGACGCCAGGGCCGGGGCGATTTTCCAGGCGGCCATCATCAGCGGGTAATTCCACGGCGCAATGGAGGCCACCACGCCAATCGGATCGCGACGCACCATGCTGGTGTAGCCCGGCAGGTATTCACCGCTCAGTTGCCCGGTCTGGCAGCGCACGGCGCCGGCGAAGAAACGGAACACATCGACGGTCGCGCTCAAATCGTCCTGACGTGCCAGGTGCAGCGGCTTGCCGCAATTCAGCGATTCCAGGCGGGCGAGGTAGTCGGCTTGTTTTTCGATTGTCTCGGCGATGCCCAGGAGGATGTTCGAACGCTGCTGGGGCGTGGTCCGCGACCAACCGGCAAAGGCCCGGTGGGCGGCGAGGATTGCGGCTTCGACCTGCTCGGTACTGGCTTCGGCGATATGGGTGAGGATTTCACCGGTGGCCGGGTTGATGATCGGCTCGACAAACCCCTGGCCCGGGACCAGTTCGCCGTCGATCAGCAACGCAGTGAGCAGCGGTGTGGGCGCGCCAGACATTTTTCGCGATCTCTTTTCTTGTGTGGTCATGGCTGTTCTCGTGCGAGGCGCCTGACCTTCTCTTATGGGATGAGCAGAGACTAGAGGTCAGGCGCGAGGTCAACAAATACTAAATACTGAAAGCAGCATTCGATTAAATAGATGGCTTGCGTGGGTGGGGCTGTTCGCGGGCCACCGTCAGGAATGGGTCCACCAGCGCCGGGCGCGCCGT